>JAUMYK010000058.1 GCA_030528665.1 bacterium | reverse complement strand
TAATATTTCTTAAGATATAAACTAGTATTTCTATCTTACCACTTAGTGGTGCTTTTTGAAGTATATTTTTCTGAGTATAAAATTTATTTGCAAAACTCAAGCAAATTCATAGAGTAAAGCAAGACTGACTTTCTCGTAGTGAACCAACTTATCAAAATTCTCAACTTATTTATGGGAGCCAAAAATCCCGTCCGTGTGATGTGGAGGAGCTACCCACCTTTCCGTAAGGAGAGATGATAGGTTTCATTACGGCTGGTCGGTTTTTTTTTAATCAAAGCAAGAAAAAACGCAGACATTTCACAACGCTGCGCCTACCTGTATCAAATCACAGGATTCTCTTCTGAAAAAACACTTTTTATTCTGCCTTGGATGATAAGGATTTTTTGTTCAAATACAAGTATTTTTAAAACCTTTTTTATTCTGGCTTGCATTTAGGCTTCAAGTCATTAGACTTATCTCTCAATGAGGCGAAAGGTTTTAATTTTTTTGGTGTGATAAAATGCAAATAGAAAACCAAGCAAATCTACGTGTCTTCTTGGTAGATCTCGTAGAGAAACAAACAACAGCAGATGTGCTGAATGATAGAATGAGAGAACTTGAAAACCTTGTAAATACCTATGGAGGTGTAGTTGTCCTCCAGAGATACCAAAAAAAAGATCACCCAGACCTCAAAACTTATGTAGGAAAGGGGAAATTAGAAGAAATTATTGATGATATGCTTCGTTTGGAGGCAAATTTGCTCGTTATTGGAAATGCACTCAAGCCTGCTCAGATTTATGCGATCAACGAAAAACTTCGTCAAGTAAGTGAAGAACATAATCTCAAAAATAAAATGGTTGCATGGGATAGAATCGATCTGATTTTGAAGATTTTTGAAAAACATGCTGAAAGTGGAGAAGCGAGATTACAGATTGAACTTGCTGCTATTAAACATATGGGACCTAGGATTTATGGAATGGGAATGGAACTCTCAAGACAAGGAGGAAGTTCTGGAAGCTGAAGTGGAGCAACCAGAGGAATCGGAGAAACCAATACCGAAAGGATGAAAAGACATTTGAAAGAGAAAGTAGCAAAAATAGAAAAAAAGCTGAAAGAATATGAACAAATGAGAAAACTTCACCGTGACGCTCGTAAAAAGAAAGGTATGCCTACGATTGGTATTGTAGGATATACGAATGCAGGCAAATCCTCACTACTTAATGCGATGACTAACAAAGGAGTTTTAGCAGAAAATAAACTTTTTGCAACACTAGGAACTAATGTTGGAAAATGTTATTTAATCACCAATCCTGAAACAGGTTTAGGAAGAGAAGTATTGCTCAATGATACGATTGGGTTTATTAGAGATCTCCCTCCTAAACTTGTAAAATCATTCTCTTCTACCCTAGAGGATAGCATTGAATCCGATCTTCTTTTGCATGTTATTGATGCAAGCGATCCCTTTGTCCATGAGAGAATTGAGGTAGTACACCAAGTTTTGAAGGATATTTGAGCAAATCAGGATAAAATACTCGTCTTTAATAAAATCGATCAAATTGATGAAAAACAAAAAACTGAACTCAAAAACCAGTTTTCTCAATTTGATTACGTCTTTATTTCGGTAAAAGAAGGACTAGGCTTTACTGAACTGAAAGCAAAAATTATCGAACATATTCGTAGCACCTAGCGTTTACCTCCAAGATGTCATGCCGAACTTGATTCAGCATCTTAGGAAGCAAATGAGATTCCGGATCAAGTCCGGAATAACGGCTTTTTGTCATCCTGCCTGTCCCGCACAAAGTTGCGGAGAACTTGATTCAGTATCTTAGGAAGTGGAAAAGATTCCGGATCAAGTCCGGAATGACAGGCAAGATCAAGTCCAAAATGATGAAAAAATCTGCCCTGGAGTGACGAAGAAATCAGCTTTAGAATAACAAACACTTATAACCCCACTGATTTGTTCCTTGTTACTTGTCAATTATCAGCTCCTACCTGATTAAAACTTTTACTTCTGCACTACAGAATGGCTTACGATAGTAAACACACCCTCCTCCTTCCTCCACAAGAAGGCTACAATCTGACTGCCAAAACATATAAAAAGTACTGGTCTCATCTTGATTCTTTTTACAGTTTGGATTTTAATAGATTTGTTCCAAGAGAGAGAAAGGACTTTGCTGTACTCGATTTAGGAGCTGGAGATGGAAGAATGTATCCTCAACTGAAAAAAATCAATCCTGACTCCTATACTGCATGCGATTGTGCAGAAGAACTCCTTGCCCAGCATCCTGGCAGGATCAAAAAAGTTGTATGCAATCTGGAAGAAATTCGACCTTTCCAGGAAGAGAGTTTTGACCTTTTATCAGCTTTTTTCCTCCTTGAGCATATCGAAAATTTGGAGCATTTTTTTGCAGAGGCCTATCGTGTACTAAGAACTGGAGGGCAACTTATGATTGGTCACTTTCTACAAAAAAGGCTTTTTATGTGGAATATCAACGCAAAGAGGTTTAAAATTATTCAATTTCCGCATACGATTGAGGAGCTCGAGCACAAGGCTCAAGAATCCTGATTCAATACAGGGATCATGCCACTTCGTGATGTCTGCAATAG
>JAUMYK010000015.1:21363-30213 GCA_030528665.1 bacterium | reverse complement strand
AAACACTAGGAAACAACTACACTACCACGCTAATTCAGGAACACTTTGCCGATCCTAGGAAAAAGCAAAAAGTTGATTTAAAAGCTTAATAAATAGTCATCTCGCCTGTCTCGCATAAAGTCGCGGGAAAATTAGTTCAGTATCTTAAAGAAAAAATTCCAAATCAAGTCCGGAATGACGAGATCCCTCACTCCAGTACCAGCAAGTTCCGTAGGCTTTCTTGAAAGTCAGGAAAAACTCCAGCGAACGACCCCGGAGCCCACGAAGTGGGAGGGAGGGAGCTTCCGTAGGTAGTCCGTGATAGACAAGTTTACTTACTTGCACTACTGGAGAAAGCGTTTTTGCTCACTTTTTGAGCACAAAAAGTGAGTCGGGTGGTTCAAGGAGGGTGAAACGCCTCCTTTAGTAATCAAAGGAGAGATTCCGGATCAAGTCCGGAATGACTGAGAGATTAAGTCCAGAATGACGAGAGAGTTTTCACTTTTCATTCTAGATTCTTAACTCTAAACTGAAAACTCCCCCTGCCCTTCATTAAACTACCTTACTCCCTAACATTCTTCCAAAAATCTCAATTCCACTTTCCTCAGTCCAAATTTTGGATTATGAAATTTCACAATTCCGAGATTATTCCAGACTTCGAGGACATAACCCGTTCCAAAGAGTTTATGCCTCACAGTCGCCCCCTCAGTAATGCTCGATTTCTGCACGCCACCTGAGCTATTGGTAAGGTCGTAGAATTTGAGCAAATCATTTGGGATTTCTTGGAGGAAGCGAGAGACAGGATTCATTTTTGTCTGCCCCCAAGTCATTCTCGAGTTGGCATGCGAGATAAAGAGGATATCTTTGGCTCTGGTGATCGCGACATACATCAGTCTTCTTTCTTCTTCGAGAAGTTTTGGCTCGAGCATTGCATTTGCGAGCGGGAAAATCGAATCTTCAGCTCCTACGATAAAAACTACGGGAAATTCTAATCCCTTACTGGAATGGATCGTCATCAGTTTCACTGCATCAGAATTTTCATCATTATTTTCGATCGTATCGACCATCAAAGTCACTTCTTCCAGGAACCACCTGAGCAAATCCTCTCCTGAATTAACAATCTCCTCATTGGCATTGCTCGCTCAAAATTCGTATTTACTCGCCATATTGATGAGCTGACCGATATTTTCATACTTTTCTTCTGCTGCTTGATCATTCCCCTCTTCCTTGATGAGATGATTTTTGTAATCAGTTTTTTTGAGGATAACGTCGGTAAGATCCGCAGGATTAAGTGTTTTGACTGCAGTTTGAAGCTCGGCAAAAAGCGCTATAAAATCCTGAATTCCATTGACGGTAGGAGAAGTCAGTTTAATTCAACATTCTGCCTCAATCGCTTTTGGAATTCCGAGCTGCGCTAATAAAGTCAAAATCTCATAGAGGCTCACGCCCATACTAATCGCATACTCCTCGAGGCGATCCAGCGAAGTCTTTCAGATTTTTCTATTTGGGATATTCAAAATCCTCTTCAAAGAGACCGTATCAAAAGGATTATTGATCACTTTGAGATAAGCGAGAATGTCCTTGATCTCCTTTCTCTCAAAGAACTTAAAGGCTCCAAAAATCTTGTAAGGAATCCCCTCCTGAATGAAAAGTGACTCAAAATTCTGACTTTGCGAATTTGTCCTATATAAGATCGCGACCTGCCCTCGAGATTTCAGTTTGCCTTTCTCTTTCATTTGCTTGATGAGTTCTACGGTATTTGCCGCCTCATCAGTATCAGTATTATGCGTAAAAACCGTGATTTTATCTGCTCATTCTCTATGTGCGATAATATTTTTTTCGTATTGATTTTTATTGTTTTTGATCACAGAATTTCCAGCAGCGACAATATGTGCTTTGGAACGGTAATTAGTCTGGAGCTTAAACATCTGAATATCCGGTCGATACTGCTTTACATTGAGAAAATTTTCCATCAAAGCACCTCTCCATCCATAAATACTCTGAAAATCGTCCCCAATTAGCGTGATATTTGCACCTTTTTGGTCAGGATTTGCAGCATTTCCACTCATCATTCTCATCAATTCAAACTGAATCCAGTTGGTATCCTGCGCCTCATCTACGAGAATAAAATCAAAGGTATTTTGCCACTTTTGGAGCGTTTCTTTACTCTTGAGAAAAAGCTGATAAGGCAAGAGCAGTAAATCATCAAAATCAAGTGAGTTTGCTTTTTCAAGCTCTTTTTGATACTCATCATAGAGTTTTCCCATAGCAGCATCATAGTTTCCATTGGCATATTTGAGAAAAAATTCTGGAGTTCTCCCCTCGTTTTTTTGTTTGGAGATAAAGCCTTTTACTTCCTGCGGTTTGAAAGTATCTTGCATTGCGTATCTTTTGAGCAGATCGCGGATAATCTTTGCACTATCATCACTATCAAGGATTCCAAAGTTTTTGTTGTATTTCAGTTCGAGTTTTTCAATGTCTTCTTTGAGGATTTTGAGAAAGATCGAGTGAAAAGTCCCTATCCATTTAAGTTTTCTAGTTTCCAGATGGATTTTCTTTCATCAAGTAAATCCCCCTCAATCCCCCTTTCACAAGGGGGAAGTTTTCTCCATTTCAAAAAGAAAATCCTGAATAGTTTCTTGAGATCAAATCCCTTTTCCCGCTTTACTCACTTCCTCATTTTTCAAAAGGGAATTTTCTTCAATCATTTCCTTCCTTGATAAAGGGAGGTTAGGAGGGATTTTTCCACTAGAATCAATTTCTTTATCAGTTAGATTTTGTGCATTGATTTCTTCTCCGAGTTTCACCAGTCTTTCTTTCATTTCATTCGCCGCCTTGTTGGTAAAGGTCACGGCAAGAATCCTCTGCACTGGCACTTGCTTTCCCCAGATAAGATAAGCAATTTTATAGGTCAAAACTCTGGTCTTTCAACTCCCTGCCCCTGCAATAATGAGCGAAGAAGTATCGGTATGCAGTGCTGCTAAGGTCTGTTCTTGATTGAGATTTGAAGCGATATAGTCTTTGAGTTGCATAGGTAATTGTTAAAAACTAAGAATCTAAAGAGAAAAATGGAACCATTGACTTTTGATTGTACAAAAACTGTTTGTAGTTTCAATTTAAGTTTTAAAAAAACTGACCTTGATGATCAAAACCAGTCTTTTCTCTTTTTGAAAGCTAATAAAGCATAATTATTCTGCTGGTAAATTTGCTTTAAGAACTCTAAGGACATTAGCTGAGAAAAATTTTTGGCTTATCTCCAGCCCAAAACGCTCGAGCATCGCTTTTTCCAAGTCCTGAAGCTGACTAATATGATTAAGACCATCCAAGCACTGCTTAACTGGCAAACCATGAAAATCAGTTCCCAAAGCAATATGATCCTGACCAATACGCTTGATCACATATTCTACCTGATCTAAATAATCCTGAATCCCAACTGACATATTTACTCCCTTGATAAAGCCCTTGTAAACAGAGAGTCCAAGCACTCCCCCATTATCTTTGAGCGCATCAAGGAAACTCTCCTGCACATTTCTAGAATGCTGATAAAAATGCATCAAATTAGAATGAGAGTTGAGAATCGGCTTAGTAGCACAACTGAGGACATCCATCATACTCTGATGGCTCATATGTGCGGTATCCACCAGCATACCTTTCTCCTGCATACGGATAACAAATGCTTTTCCAAGTGCAGTAAGCCCCTTATCAGGACTCAAATTACAATGGGCAAGACTATTATCAAAATTCCAGACAAAGCCCATAGATCTCACACCCAACTCATAAAGATGCTCCAGCTCCTCTATTGAATCTGCATCATCATAGCCCTCAATATGATGCAAAAAAGCCAGTCCTGATTGCTCTTCTACATCCTTCCAAGACAAAATCTCATCAATCTGATACTTTGCCATCAAAGCACGCATCTTCTCGTGCTGATCAAACAATACTGCCCTCTCATAGCGGATTTTCCTCTGCTCGTGATTTTCAAGATCCCCATCCAAATGATAAGGCCAATTCGCTGCCCATACCAGCCTTATTTCCGCTTCTTGATAAGCCTGCAGTCCACCAGCATAGGTATGATGCAAATCTTGCACATACTCCGCATCCACAAATCCTCTCTCATCAGAGGCAAAAGACAGGATAATATCCTGATGAAGATCAATTTTTTTCATTATACACAAGAAAAAAGATAAAAAAACCTGAATTTAAAACACAATATGCTTGATCATTGGGAGATCATTTGTCTTCCAAATCCTCCTCGCCCCCTGAGCAAATTCATCCACCGATCCTGTACAAAACACTTGCAAAGCTCAGCGTCCATACTTTTTTTTGACCAATGCTCTAGAAATCCTCTTGTCCAGCGTAAAAATCGTACTCCTCCCTGGATCAATAATCTTGAGCTGAGGAAATTGCTCCCAAAATAGCTCCAACACTATCGGATAATGCGTACAGCCAAGGATCAAAGCATCTGTCCCAACTGCAATATACTTTTTGTAGGTCTCAAGAAAATAATACAGCTTATCATAATCTAAACGCCCTGCCTCAATCAAGGGTACCAACTCAGGAGTCGGTATCGTATACAGCTCCCCCTGTCCTTGCAAATCACGATAGAGATGAGGATAAACCTGCAAACTATGCGTAGCCTGCGTACAAAATACCGCAATCTTTTGATAATTATACAAAATCGCTTCCTTAACACCACACCTCGTAACAGCGATCAGTCTTTTTTTGACATCTTCTTGAAACCAGTCCTTATAAATACTAGCAACCGCCGTATTACACGCAATAATCACATGATGACATCCTTGTTCCAAGAGCCAAGTAATATTCTTGATCGTAAGTGCCTTGATCGCCTCCTCAGACTTATCTCCATAAGGCACATTGGCATTATCCGCCAAAAACATAAAATCCTCATGAGGAAACTGAATCCTCAAATATTTCAAAGTCTGCAATCCTCAAAATCCACTATCAAATACCCCAATCATCCTTTTCTACTAGCATCATAAAATTACTTTTTGCAAGCCTGTGCCACTACTTTCTCTACTACAGTCTGAATACGCCCCAAATCCTGCTCGAGAAAAAACCCTCGCTTCTCCTTAGGATCAAAACCCTCTTGAAGCTGAGCATAGAGATCAAGCTGTGAGTGATACGGCTCACAAAGGGTTCCTTCTCTCAGCGTAGCATAGGGCATTTTGTTAATCTCCTGATGCGAAGCCAAGATACGGATCAACTCCTCTTGCTTTGCCCTTTTGAGCTTGACACCTTGCATCAATTCCTGTACCGAAGGATCAGTATGCGTTATATTCTGCTTGAAGAGTTGCCCTTTTTCCTTATTGAGATAGTCAATCTCATCCATTGTCCCAAATACCTGAGATAAAGTGTCCAAAAGCTGCTCATCATAGCCCAAAAACCTGAAAAAATGTGCAGGCAAAATCTCAATCCCATCCAATTGAAGCCCATTGGTAATATCATGATCATCATCAATCAACTCCAACATCTCCTTTACTCTAGAGAGAAACTGACTTCTTTTGATATAACCATACATCGCTTGCCCACCAATATGATATACTTTTCCTTGCCCATTTCTAGTCGCATCGATCAAATACAGCAATACGGTATTCATCTCATTGGAAAAAAGTGGTCACTGACATTGTGGCAAGCTTACTTGGAGATCCACCTGTTTCTCAGAGAGGCTCGACCAATGCTTAAAAAAATCTAAACACGCCTCAACAATTTCGCTCTTGTCAACTTTTACCGTATGGAGACCATCACTATAAATAAAGTACTCTCTCTCTCTAGAATAATCAGAAAGTCTCAAAAGATGCTCCTGACCTAGCGAATCTCTATATACATATCTTGCCCAAAGTGCTGAAAGCTCCTCTGGAGATAAAGCATTCGTTACCTTAGTCAAAACCTTTGCTACCAAATCCCTATTGTGCTGCAATTTTTGAGAAAAAGTTTTAAACTGACCGATCCCCAGTTCTTCATTGATACGCATCCAAAATCCTCCCAAAGTCTTACTCTCCTCATACGCCTTTTCCACCAGCTGAGCTACAGGCTTGTGAGTAGTAATTTTTGGTGGAGCCTGAAGCCTACTCGTAGCTACATAACTACTCTTATCATCCAAAAGCAAATCACAAATACGCTCTTGAAAGACCAACTTTTGAGGGAAATAAGCCGTATCCGACATCATATTCAAATCAAATACCTCGCCCTCACAGCCCGCCACAAGTGGCACCATATCCCTAATGGTCAAATTCCCCAAATGAAATGACCTTCCCGTCTTAAATGCATGCCCTGCACGCTGCAAACTAATATTTTTCGCACGATCCAATACCATCTTCCTTCACTCTTCAAAACATAAAAAAAGCCCCACCACCAATCCAAAGGGGGGGAGCATCTACCAGTGATCATAGTCTATACACTCCGATCGGAGTACGAACAGCGATACCGTACAGCAAAAATCCCCCCTTGGACTCTAAAAATCCAATAGGTCAAGAGAAGAGATGCCATAGCTACGATCACCATCACAGATCATATCAACAACTAAAGAAACTTCATTATTATGACTTTCAACACAAAAGTCAAGTTTATCTTCTAGAAATCACAAAACACACAAAATCCCGCGTCATCAGCCATACAATCTCAAAAAAAAGAAAAAATCCTGACCTTTGCAATCAGCATTGCCCCTATTCATCGAGCAATTGATGCACCCCCTTGAGATAGCGATCATCCACATGGGTATAAATCTGTGTAGTCGTAATCGAAGAATGCCCAAGCAAGGTCTGCACTGACCTAATATCAGCTCCCTTTTTGATCAACATCGTAGCAAAAGAATGCCTCAAAGTATGAGGCGTAACTTTCTTGGTAATACCTACCAATTGAGCATAATGCTTGACCACCGCCTCAATCGAATTTCTCGAAATCTGCTTTCAGTAACTATTTCTCGAAAGACTAATAAAAACCGCTTCATAACTATCCTCTCTCAAATCCAAATACTGTTCTAAAAGCTCCAATGCTGTAGAAGTAAAAAAAACTGATCTCAGCTTGGACCCCTTCCCACGAATCGAAAACTGCTTTTGTCCAAAATTGATACTATCTCTCCTCAGACTAATCAATTCCGAAACTCTCAGTCCCGTCCCATATAAAATATGCAAGATCAACACATCTCTCGCCTGCTTGAGCGGATGCTTTTCGTAGCGATAGGGAGCGGAAAGAATATCCTCAATCTCATCCTCCTGCAGATATACCACCTCTCTCTGAGGAATCTTGGACAGCTCAAGCTTCTCTGCACTCAAGCATGCTACCTCATTTTTATGCAAAAATTTGAGGAAGGATCTCATCGCAATAATATGATAATTAATGGTCTTTGGAGAAAGTCCCAACTCATCCAAAAACATCCTAAAATTCAGAATATCAATTGGTTTAAGCTCCTCGATCATCGGATTCCCCAAATAATCAATAATTCTTCCTATCCAGAGACTATAGTTTCTCACTGTCTTTTGACTACTATTTTTGGTATGCGTGAGATAATGGAGGAAAGTCGCAAAAAGCGAGGACATACGATGAGGATGATCAGTTTTTTGCTGTTTTACTAGATGAGAAGAGGATTTTGGAAAAACAGATTTTGAAAGCGACTTTTTGACAGGAACTTGAGCATCCTGAACCACGGAAAAGTTCTCTTCAAGAGATCAGGTAGAAACTCCTCATTTAAGAGATCCTGACTGCATCTCAGCAATATTTGCAAAAGAAGAAAAAGAAGTCTGACTTCAGTTGTCGTTCTTCTTTCTCATCGATTGATGACAATATTCAGTAAACTCAGAAAAATAATGTTGAGTATTATCCATCAGTAGCTTTAGCTAAAAAGGCTTTCAGTTCTGCTTTTTTATCAGCCCACTCAGATGTACTCATTTTGCCACCATTTGCAAGAGATTCTTGAAGCTTCTCTACTTCTTTGGCTACATAAGTTCCCCATTTAATCATTGCTCTATTCTGATTGTCCTTTCCTAGATTAGCAAGCGTTTCTCATTCTTGTCTAAGGAGCTTCATATCTGCTACAATCACTGATTCTGGAGCCATAGAACCAACTAAATCCTCTACCGCAGAGAGGACATCTGGACTCTGAGAGCTTTGATCTAAGAGATGAGGAGTTTCTTGACTTGGGAGTTCAGGATTTTCTCCCTCTTGTCCAGCTTCACTAGCTTCCTCATCCTGCATCAGCTCCTCGCTCACTTGATTTGGTTGTTCAAGGATAATATCCTGAATATCTTCTGAGAGCAACGGCGCATCCACTTCTACTGCACTCAGATCTGGGATCACATCTACTAGCTCCTCCACAGGAACTTCTGGCAAAACAGTATCGCTAGGCATCAACTGAGCTGCATTATGTTCAGCCTCTGTTGGAGTTTGTTCCTGCAATTGCTCTTGTTCAAGGACTGGCGTAGGACTTGATGTTCCACCAATCACCTGCTGAATCATATCAGGATATTTGATCCAAAGCATCGCTCCCACCGCTACAAACAACACTCCTGCTACGATTCCAGAGATCAACTTAGCATAACCAGCATTTGGAGCTGGGGATTGCACTGGAGGATAAGCTGTAGGAGCCATCAAAGGATTTGCTCCCACCACAGCGGCTGCTGGCATATCCGCTCAAGTCGCTGGCATTGCTGTCATAGGAGCAACCGCTCAAGTATTCACATTCGGCTGAGCAATCATCTCATCTAAAGAAAGCATCTGCGGATTAGCCACAGCCTGTCCCTCCTGAGGATTGATCTGAGCTTCAGAAGCAATGGGAGTCTGAGGACTCATCGCCTCCAAAGCATCCAAACTAAAGGTTTGTAAAGACTGAAGAGCATCTTGTGAAGACTGAAGAGC
>JAUMYK010000015.1:16836-21353 GCA_030528665.1 bacterium | reverse complement strand
CTGTGGAACTTCTTGTGATACCTGTGGAACTTCTTGTGCAACTCACTCAGCTAGCGTATCCACTGATCAAGCGGAAATAGCTCAAGATCACAACGAAGAAGTCATTCAATCCTCTACAGGCTGAGAAAAAGGCTCTGATGTTGCACTATTCATAGTCAAAGCATCCTCTTGATGTTCCACCACTGGACTCTGATCCATATGACTACTTACAGCAGATTCAAATTGTGCTACACTTTCATTAGTAGGGGAAACACTATCATGCACTCCTGTTGGAGTATCATCACTCAACAGACTTTCCATTCCTGAATCTGGCATAGCAGGAGCCTCTACTGCTTCGAGATTTCAGATATTAGCAGATTGATAGTCCTCTGACTCCGAAGCAAGCATAGCTGACTCAGAAACAAGCTGAGGTGCATCCTCCTCTTCTCTCTCCTCCAAAAGTGATGGAGAAGCATCGATTGGAGAAGCTCAAGGCTCTTCCTGCAAAGCTGATTGCATAGCTCCAGAGGACACTTCCTCCTCAGATTCTAAATGAGTAGCTCCATCTTGTGCAAGTGAAGCCTTCATCGCCTCAAAAGGATCAGCAGCAACTGGATGCCCTTCTTCAAAAGCTTCACTTTCTGGCAATTGTGGAACTTGTCCTATGGTAAACTGATCAGAAACTCCATCCATACGCTCATCTTGTCCTAAAGCATGAGATTCATCAGCTTGTACCTGATCTGAGAAAAAAGCAATATCACTCGCCTCTCCTCCACTTGTCATATCGGAACTAGCAGGCACAGACTGCTCAGACGCTCCACTTACAGGATGCTCTTCTGTATGCATAAAAGAAAAATTCTGATCTCAAACAGGACTGTCAACCCCCTCCTCCATGATTGAAAGATTTTCAGCCAAAGGAGTTAACTCTTCTTGAGCAGATTGTTGAAGCTCTTCTTGAGCAGACTGTTGAAATGGATCAGCTTCTCCAACGCTTTGTCAAACAGAAACGAGATCATCAACATTATCAGCAGTAAGATTTTGATCAACAGTGGTTTCAGCACCAAAATTTTGATCAGCAAGAGGATTTTCAGCTGGAGAAGAAACAATATCTTCTATAGGAGCAACCTGAGTCCTCTCTGGAATATCTGATTGAGTTTCTAGAGAGGGAGCTTGTTCTGCGACTACATGCTCCTCCTGAGAGGAAACAGAAGACTCTGCAGCAGAAGCAGGAGCATCATACTGATCAGGCAGATCCAAACTAAAATCAAAATCCTGAGCTGAGGATACTTCCTGACTCTGCTCTCCACGCATCTCTTCAGACACAGCACTCTCTTCATCAGAAGTAGCAACTCCAGTACTAGCATCCTGCACAGACATTCCTCCCTGAGTAATCCCAAAATCAAACTCATCCTGTACTGGAGGATTTTGTACTACAGGATTAGTGTTTTGTACTACTGGAGTACTGGTATCAGTCGTTGACATAACAAACAGATAAGGTATAAAAATTCAACTAATTATATCCATAAATCAAAAAAAATGCAAATTTTTGCACCTTTTTATCCAAAACAACTCCAAGAATGAGAGGAATCGAACCTCCACCACCGACTTCGGAGATCGGGATGCTACCACTACACCACATCCTTTGCACACAAAAAGAGCATAAGAAAAAGCTGACCAAATACAAGCATAGCTTAGCCTCCCATATGCCTTGCAATCACCAATCCCCAATATTGGAGGTCAGGTCTCTTATTTTTAAGGGTTGTAGCCAGCTCATTGAGACTTGCTCCTGTCGTAGTAACATCATCTACAAGGACAAGTACCGCTCCCTTAGGAAGGGCTTCCAAAGCCTCCAAAGACTCAAAAACTCCTGTCAGATTTTTCAATCTTTTTTCCCTTTTGAGACTAAGCTGAGAAGCCGTTGCTCTAGTTTTTTTAGCCAAAGCAAGGCACGAACAAGCAAGCTGATCAGCAAGCAACTTCGCCAAGAGCTGAGATTGATTATAGCCTTTTTGAAAATAGTGGCGATACCAATGAGCGGGTAAAAAAGTCACTACCAAACGCCCCTCCTCCAAAGCACGATTCAACACAGGATGCAACTGCACCAATAAGGCTAATCTCTCCGATAAAAATTTTCCGACATCCTTTTTATGATAAAACTTGAGCTTGAGAATCAGCTTTTTAAGCCATTTTTCATACGAGAAACCAATCACAATCCCCTCCAAAGCCCATCCAGATGCCTGCTTACAAACAGCACAAAGAACAGATCATCTCGATTGCTTATGACAAGCAGGACACAATTCAGGATGCGGTTGCAAGTCCTTTTTGCATTCAAAACAAAGGTAGTCACCACACTTTCCACAGCCTATACATTCACGAGGAAAAATCCAATCCACAATACCCATTATGCATAATTCAAAAGCTAAACTACAGGCTCATCCACCATACTAACAGAAAACTTAATCCTGAAACGCGATGCACAGACCACCATCACTATGACGGTTAACATTGCTAATCAAGGAAGATACTGCAGATACGGGATTAAAACTTCTCTCTGCACAAGCCACTCATACCACCCTCACTTAAAAAACGCTAAAGAAAAATAGCCATAAGAAAGCAGATTCCCCAACGACAAACATGCCCATAGCACCGACTGTACTCCTCCGATACCAAGCAGACCTCCTCACTCAAGCTGGAGAGTACCACGCTGAACAAAAAGCCAGACCAATCAAGCAGAAAAAACAAAACTCATCGTAGGCTGTGCTGCCAACAAAAAATGTGCATACTGCTCATAGCTCACTCCCAAAAAATGTAATGAAGCATTTAACATCAGCCCATCTGCAAGCTGCTGGAGCAAAAGCCCAAAAGCAAGCGAAAAAAGCAAGGCAAAAAGCAATCCAAAACTCAGTCTCACCAACTTTTCCACCTTAAGCAAAGAAAAAAGTCAAATCAAGACAAGCAAACCAAACAAAGCAGCAAAAGAGATTCCGGCCATCCTCTGTTCTATCACATAAAAGATAGTGCATATATACCGTTCTTTACGAGAATGTCAATCATAACTCAAACATCAGACTTCAAAAATTTTACAGATACAATACGAGTTTTGGGATAGTATCAAAAAGTGAGTCAAGAACTTCAAAAAACATAAACACCTCCTTTCTCAAGGTAGCTATCATCCTGCCTGTCCCGCACACAGTTGCAGGGAACTTGATTCAGCATCTTAACTCTCTGTTGGTCATGCTGCCTGTCCCGCACACAGTTGCGGGGAACTTGATTCAGGATCTTTAGGTAAGATTCCGGATCAAGTCCACAATGACAAGAAAAATCAAATCCACAATAAGAACAAATTAAGTACAGAATACCAAAGAAAAAGAGCCTATCAAAAAAAGCCACCCTCAACAGCGACTTTTCAAGCTTATACATCCAAATTATGTAATAAAGGATGTAAAATTCCATTGATCAACTTAGGTGCCCCATCATCAGAATACCTTTTAGCCAGTTCTACCATTTCATTGATAACGACCTCTTTAGGAGTTTGCATAAGCCTATGCTCCAAAATTCCTAACAACAAACAAGCCTGATCAATAATATCCATCTGCTCATATTTGAAGGTCTCCGTATACTGATCAATCTGTTGGATACAATCAGCTTTATAACGATGAAGTCCTGCTCCCACCTTAAGTATAAACTCTACATCAACCTCATCTGCCTTCCATTGATCAAAAAAATATGACAAAAAATATTCAAACTCTGACTCTATCGCATTATCCATCGCATATGTCGCGATCTGAGCCTGTACATACTCATCAATATGCGCCTCCAAAGTTTTTTTAGCCTCCACCTGTTGCAAAAAATCCACATCAAAAAACCCTTGAGAAGCAGCATTTCATTCAACAACTCATCCTTCCTGTCCCTCCTGAACTACTACCTCAGCTGATTCACAGCTCTGCCTCTCTAGTGCAGGCATACTTTTTTGCATTGCAGAAAAAAAACAATGCTGATAAATATAGGATAATACTATCTTTCTCGCATTGATTCTTTTCTTAATATCCATTGAAAATAAGGTTTGAATACTAAAATCCTCTACATCGATCTACTACAAGTAGCAAAGCATCCCCACAAAAGGAAAACTATGCATCCACTACAGTTGATTGAGATTTTGATTTAATTGTCATTACCTGTTTTCCATTGTAGTATCCACAAGATGGACATACTCTATGATTCAATCTATTTGCACCACAGTTTGGACATTTAGCAGTCTGATACGTCTCTTCCAATCTCTTCATATTCAAAGATCTCCAAGTTGAGTGTCTTTTACGAGTTTGTACCTTACTGACTTTTTTCTTTGGACCAATTGTCATTTGATTACCACATTAGTAAATTAAAATGTTCACAATTATTCAGCTTTTGCTTCCTTTTTAGGAGCAGCTTTTTTAGCAGGTGCTTTTTTTGCTGGTGCATTTTTAAACACAAAAACCTCCATCGTATGATCAACATTTTTTGCCCTAAACATTTATTCCTTGGCCGTCATTTATTGGTTT
>JAUMYK010000015.1:15317-16826 GCA_030528665.1 bacterium | reverse complement strand
ACTTTTTTTGCAGGAACCTTTTTTGCAGGAGCCTTCTTTTCTGCTTTTGGTTCAGCTGCAGCTTGAGCAGAAACCTGAGCTAACTCTTCAGGAGAAAGTACATCTACTACAGTCTTCAAATATACTCTCCCATTAAATTTTTTGAAGTTCTTTTTTCTAAACGCTACGATCCCATCAATAGCAGCATGTACTGAAAAATCAGCAGCTTCATAGGTATTTTTTCCACATTCATATTTAGTACCTTTTTGCCTAATAATGATGTTTCCAGCTAAAACAGGCTGTCCTCCAAAGACCTTGACTCCACGATATTTTGGTTGTGAGTCCCTTAGATTTTTAACCGAACCAGCGGCTTTTTTGTGTGCCATTCTTTCTCAAACAATATAAAAACTTGACTGCCCATACTTATACAGATTGGCTACAGATAATCAAGAGAAAATTCACAAAGCAAGGTAAACCATATCAAAAAACGCAAGAAAAAGCTGATTTATATCAGGGAAGTATTTTTTATAGAAAAACTCTTGAAATTAAAAAAGAGAAGCATATAATCGCTCCTGTTAATCAAAATAAAAGCAATGGGAGTGTAGCTTAGTTGGTAGAGCAGATCCCTCTTAAGGATAAGGTCGTGGGTTCGAATCCCACCCCTCCCATAGTTATTCTAGGTCTCAAGCCAAAAAATAATATATGTAAAAATACTGTTAGCCGTATAGCCTTAAATGACTATACGGCTTTTCTTTATACAGTCTAGGAATAAGAAGCCTTGCCGTAAGATGATTAGTATAACCAGTCTCTCACAATGCAGGATATAATCCTACAAAAAGGTCTTATTAAGTTGCATTGTGATACAGGAGGAGAGACCCTGTTGATCATTGCGACCTAATAAGACTTTTTTCAAATTCCGATCCACAAAGACGCAGTCGCTCGCAACATTAAGCGAATAAGTGGTAGGTCATAGTCAAAAGAATTATTAGATTGCTACCTCTCTTTTATCTCTCAATTGGACAAAATGAAGCCAATGTGAATAATTTTCTTCGTACTGATTTTTTTGCTAGCAATTATAACACCGATGGGTTGGTATACGATCATTACTCCTTGTCTCGTTTTTGCCTTGAGTGAGAGAAAAACAAAACTCAGGATTGTAAAGCTTTTATTTCACTACCAAGGGAGCAGATGAGCGAACTACCTAAAAAAGCGAAAGATAGCTTTATAGTCAGAAAAAAGTATCAAGCTCAACTCAAAGCTTTTAGCCAACAGCAAAAAGCGGATTGGGTTGATGCAGTTTTCCACTACCAAGAAACAGGGGAAATTTTAGGAGAGATTGATCCTATAGTAGGCTTCTTAATATCCGTGATGTCGAATGAATGGGTTGAGGACAATAGAAAATATGAGGCAAAGTGCAATATCAACAGTGATAATGGATCAAAATGATGAGCCAAGAAAGGCAATCAAAATGCTCGTAAAAACTGGGATAATGTATCAAAACAACCCAAACAAGCGAAACAACCCAAACAA
>JAUMYK010000015.1:0-15307 GCA_030528665.1 bacterium | reverse complement strand
ATGAAGTGATGTGATATGAAGTGATAGTAAATATAAAAATATATTTAATGCACGAAACAAAAAAAAGATCACAGCACATAAATCATTAACGCAGAACATCAAGGATGATGTAGACAAAATTTTGAAAGACTTGAGTGAAGAAGAGGTAAAAACAGCGATTGAAAATTATGCAACAATTTATCATTCGGAAAAAACCTACTTTAAACATAAATGGACGCTTTCAGAGTTCTTGTATAGGAAAAACGGTGCAAGAGTATTTTTATACAAATCCGAAGCTGATTATATCGACAAGGATTTGAATAAAAAATCTGAACCTCCGCCAGAAAAGTACAGTTCAAAAGCTCGAAATTTAGAAACTTAGCAGGGAAAAATGACCGTAGACATCGACTCAAACAATAAACCGTTTGTGGACTACCTCAACTGAGAGTTCAAAACGAATGGGAAAAATCTGATTGTGATTGGTAAACCTTGAGTTGGGAAAACTTACCTCTGCAGACAGTTAATCGCTCACGATTACTTTATCTCTGAGCCAACCTTCAGGCAACATATCGTAAATCAGACCTGCGTGCTGAGGAAGCCTGAGGAACACGCTTGCGATATTAAGCTCTTTCCTTTGGAAGCTTTAGCAAAAAAACCTGTCGTGATCTTTGATGATTACGGAAAGGGGGCGGTCACTGATGCTTATCTCGAGAAGATGTACTACTGGTTAGATTACAGGATTGAGAGAGGTTACAGGACAATCATTACCACCAATCTTTCCAGTCTTGAGGAGTTCAAAAAAAGAGACTCAGGAATAGCAAGTAGGTTGATGATGAATGCTGATATTTATGTTTGCGATGGTTGGAAAGATAGAAGAATATCGGAGACCAGACTTTTGAACCCTATTTTATCCTCTAAATAGTGAAAGATGCCCCACAGTAAAACCTTTCTCTTAAAGAATCTCCTCAAACTCAGAGACCAATTCTGAGAGGTAGATAATGAAGCACTGGAAAATGTGATTGAATACTTTAGGGATGAATTACAGCACCGCTTTGACCTGGATGAGACCTATGCTACTTATGAAGAACAAAGAAGAATTGAAGCTTTTGAGCAGTATTGTGCAGATACGATTTTAGCAATTAACCATTAAGTATTATGAAAAACATCTACAAAAAACTCTTTGAGGCAAAGCAAAAGATCGCCTCTATGGAAGTCAAAAAACAGGGGAAAAATAAGTTTTCCAATTATGACTACTTTACTCCTGAACAGGTTGCGAGCATTGTGCAAAAAGCCTGTAATGAACTCAAACTTTTAACCCTTTTTCATCTCAAAAGGAATGAACTCTGAGAGTACGGAGTATTGGAAATTATCGATACCGAAAGTGGAGAAAAGATCGAACTCGAAGCATCAACTGCGATCCCTGAGATCAAGGCGACCAATGTTGCCCAGCAGATTGGAGGGTGTATGACCTACACAGAAAGATACTTGAAAATGACGGCGTTTGGGATTGCGGATAACTCCTTAGACTTTGATACAACAGAGAATACCGAAAAGAGAGTAAAAGAAAGCAAAAAAGCTGATTCCTGAGTAAGTAAACCTCGATTCAATGAACCTGAGTTTAAGAATTTAGAAAAGAAAAAAGATGAGTTCGAGAGTGGAGAACAAGCACTCGAAACTATCAAACAACACTACCAAATCTCCCAACCAATGCAAACCAAAGTTTTATCCCTTTACGCTACAGCATAATGACGAATACGAACGAAAACCTTTTAGCTCTCTATGGAGAGAGAAACCTTAAAATCCAAGAATTGAGCTTGGAACTCGTGAAAGCTCAAGCGGAGCTGAAAGCTAGTGAGCTTTACCAAAAAACTTTAGCCCTCCAAGAAGAGATTACAACTTTGGAAGCAGAAAATACAGCCTTTAAAGACAAAATCAAATCAGATATGGAAAACGGAGGCGTAAAAAAGTTAGAGCTGCAAAATGTGATTTTTACACTCAAAGAAAGTGTAGGAAGCCTGATTGTAGAGGACGAAAAAGTAGTGGATGAGAGCTACTTTGATACCAAAAAGTCGCTCAATAAAACAAGGCTCAAAAAGGATATATCAAACGGAGCTATCAGCTATCCTGGAGTCTATATCCAAAAAACCAACTCTTTACTTATTACCGAAAAATAGGATGCAGCACCTTTCAGGCTCTTGTTTGAATCTGTTTGATAGTGATATTGATGCACGATATACGAGATATGTCCTCGGACAAGAGCCTGATTATCCTCCTGCGGTTTTGCAAGCTTTCGAGTTTGGCAAAAGGTACGAGGAAACGGTAGCTGAGACGCTCTTCAAAGGCTGGGAACAGCAGGTAGAGCTGAGGGAACTGATAGGAGGCTACGAACTCCTTGGCTACCTCGATTTTAGACAGGGAAACGAGGTCGTAGAGTGTAAGACTAAAAACTGACGGCGATCTGAGAAAAATGTGAGAGAAAGCCGACAGTTTAGGTTCTATAATCGATGGTGCAACAGACAAGGGCTTGATCTTATTTTGCACCAGTATAACAAAAAACTGAAAGCTGACCGTACCCAAAAGGTCAATCGAGATGATCCTGATTTTGAAAAGGATTTGATCGCAAAAGCTTGTCAGATTTCCTTCTTTTTAGCTCAGTATGGTAAGAAATTAGAATGTTCTTTGAAAAATTCTTAGGAAGTATCAAAAATAAAAGCAAGTTCCAGCAAGATGTTGGAATGCTTAAAGATGGTGTATACGAAATCATACCCTTTAAGCATACAAGGACAAACTTGCAGAACCGCTACCTTTGGGGTTGAGTATATGGCACAATATGTAAAGAAAGCGGAGACCCTGATAGTGATTACTTTCACAAGTTTTTTTGAGGGATGTTCTTGTATGATTATCGAGGGAAAAAGCAGAAACATACTAGGAGTACCACAAGCCTGAATACCGTTGAATTTACTGAATATGTGGAGAAGATTAGAAGTTTTATGCTAAATAGGATGAATGTCTATATCCCCACTCCTGAAGAACGAAAAAGAGCTAATGGATTGTGAGATGAAGAGTAAAAGTAAGCTATAATTCAGTCTTTTTATTCTTTTAGAATGACCGAGTAATGCATGGAATACTTAGCCTCTGTATCTTCTGTGTAGCAGCATATCTGCTATGGATATTCAGAGATGAACTTTAGATTGATAGTAAGAAAAAATGACTTTAGAAAAAGTACTTTCAAAATCTGATCAAGCTACGCTCTTTATGCCTGATATTGAAGGCATCCAAAAATCCTTCAATAAAAAGGTCTATCTCATTAAGAGGATTGTGTACGATAGGATGCACACCGCAGTAGTCAACTGTAATGCTCCTGATCAAACCAAGTATCATCTGATCAAAGAGCTTGAGGGTATCCTCCATATGAAGAATAGCAAAGCAGAGAAAGCCCCAATTCAAGAGGTAATGACCATTAGAGAGTTTGACAAAAGCGAGCAATCCTTGATCGATGCAGTCGTAAAGAGATGTAAGGAAGATTCTAGTTTCCTAGAGAGGCTAGGTAAATATATTGTTTAGTTTTTATATTTTATAAATTAAGAAAATGTTCAAAGTAGGACAAAAAGTAAGATTTAAGACCGAAGCGGAATTTATCGCTGAGTTTGGAAAAGACTGGAGAGATATAGTCAATTGGAATACTAGAGGGGAGATGGATCATCTCTTCTGAGTGACTGCAGAAATCGCTTCTTTCTGAAAAAGAGAAGTGAGAGTAAACAAGATAGATGCAAAGGGGAATTTGAATTGGTTATATCAGTATAATATGTTCCGTCCTCTTTATCTCTTTTGAGAGGAAGTTGAAGTAAGAGATAATGACGATCAGAAATGGGAAAAGAGAATTTATATTGGAGAATACGAAAACCAAAAAGATTTTAGATACATTTGTGTAAACAAAGAGACAGAAGATGAGTTTAAAGGTTGATCAGATTTTGAAAGAATTACTTGGAACCAAATCCGCCCAATTGCCCAAACTCCTCAGATCACAGAGCTCACTTTAGAGCAGATTGCTGAGAAGTTTGGTGTAGACTCCAAAAATATCAGAATTAAAGAGTAAAGTCCCTTACTATCAGGGGCATTAAGAACTGTGCCTGTTCCTCTTGTAGGCTTTCACGGTTCTTCGTGCCTCTGATGGGGTTGTAATCTACTTACGTCTCCTCTAAGGAGGAGCTATGCAGGGTGGCGGAATAGGTAGACGCATCGTCCTAAAAGCCTGAGGACAAAAGGTAATTGCGAGGTGCAAATCCTCGCCCCTGCTCAACTTTTGATTCCTACTATTGTAGGTAGACTGACATATTAGTTCATACTCCCTGCATGAGTATAACTGACAGCCTGCTCTCGTATCCTGTGCACAGGAATTACAGTCAGGATAGCTCTAAAAGACCGAAATGGTCTCTAAACTACCCACTGGTTGTAGGTCATAACTATGAGCCAGTGGGAGCTATCAAGGAAGCTCAGTAGTAGACTTGTAACATAAGGATTTAGAGATAAAGACTGAACTCAAAAAAAACTCTCGTTTGTTCAGAAAGTGGCTACTGCTTATGGGTGCAATCCCCATCTTCCTTGAATTTTAGAAAAAAAATTAGAAATCAGAATGTACCCAATAACCGTACTCTCCCTCTTTGATGGTATGAGCTGTGGGAGATTAGCCCTAGAGAGGGCTGGGATAGCTGTTGATAGCTATTACGCTAGCGAGATTGACAAGTATGCAATGCAGGTAAGCTCCAATAATCGAGATAATGTTTGACAGATTTGATCTGTTGAAGAAATAAGCTGATACGATTTTTGTGAGGAGGTTTGATATACACTAGACCTCCTCATCGGATGATCTCCGTGTCAGTGATTCTCTACAGCAGGCAAGGGGCTGAACTTTGATGATCCTCGCTCTAAACTCTTCTTTGAATTTGTCCGTATTCTAAACGAGGCGAAGCCGAGATATTTCCTGCTTGAGAACGTTAAAATGAAAAAAGAGTGGCAGAATATCATCTCAGAGCATCTGTTCGGCATCCAACCGGTGGAGATTAATTCAGCTCTCCTCTCAGCCCAAAGGAGAAAAAGGCTCTACCGAGTAGGGAAAAGGAATGAAGACTGAACCTACTCCCAGGTCCACATCAGCCAGCCAGCAGATAAGGGAATTTTTCTAGGAGACATCCTAGAGTCTGAGGTAGACCCTAAGTACTACCTCTCCCCTCAGGTATTGGAGAGACTCAAAAGCTATGGTTACGAGTCCCTACTCAGAGCTGCGGATAGTAAAGAGAAATCCTACGCTCTCACTACTGCACAATGAGGACATAGAGGGCCAAAGGTTATTCTCAATACTAATCCCAGTGGCAGAGGAATGAATGGGAATGTATATGACGGAGATAAGTCTCCAACATTGACCACGAATAAGTGAGAAGGGATAAAAATAGTGCAAAAACCTAGAGGGTTCAACTCCTGAGGAGTATTTGAGGACAAAAGCCCTACACTCTCTAGCCACTGCCGAGAACATAACAATTACCTCGCGGTGGCTCAAAGAGGTAGATATAGATCCGATTGAACAACTGAGCAGACTTTAGAGGCTAATAATTCAGGCAAAGCAAATTGCCTGACAAGCGTACAAAAAGACTCTATGGTAATGGATCAATTCCATATCCGTAAACTCACACCTATAGAATGCGAGAGGTTGCAGACCTTGCCTGACGACTACACCGCAGGCGTCAGCAATACCCAGCGTTATAAGATGCTAGGGAATGGCTGGACGGTCGATGTGATCGCTCATATATTCAGGGAGATGTTAATTACCCCGAATTCGGGGTAATTAGAAAATAGGGGTATACCAAAACGATATATCCCCCTGCATGTTGTCGGAGGCGATCAGATGTATTCGTAGCATCACGAACACATTAAATTAGACTTTTAACCTTTATTTTCGATAGAATGACAAGAGAAGAAAAGATCAAAGTCATCTATGCAGAGATGGCTAATAAGGAACTTACATTTGGGTGTAGATGTATCATAAAGGCACAAGAACCAGATGGAGAAGATTTCCTCTATCGTTTATGTCGCTGAGATGAGCGACCAATCTCAGAAATCAAAGAAATCAACTGACACCCTGTAATGATTGGAGATGTGCTAGATTGGCTAGATAAAAAAATCTGCCTCCTCATAGATCAGGGGAAGGATATTGAAAAACTTCTTAAAGGTTCAGATGCACTTAATTTGAGGCTCCTCAATATATGGAAACATAAAACCAAACCATTAGATGAGCAACCTGATCACTGTATAGATTATGTAACCAATCTCCTTGATCAGTTTGGGAGTGTAATCTAAATCAGACTTTTATTTCTTTTTTTTACTCACGAGAATGCCAAAGTTGATTAAAACACGAGAGCTTCCGAAAGGTGCAAAGCTCAAGCTCCCTCCTTGATTGGAGCTAGCAAACGGAGACACCGCAAAACAAGCTGAGTTTCTGAATATGGATGGCAAGTATGGAAGAGCATGCTTAGCGGATGGTTCAATTCTGCTTTTGGAGGCAACGCTAGAATGGGAGCTAATGAAAAATTGATTTTATAAATTTATCAAGCAAAAGGAATAGATTTGAGGCTTACTACCGCTAGGGAGATAGCAGAATTGAAAGAAAAGATCAATCACTGGAGCAATATAGCCAAATGGCTCAGGATTACCCAGAATTGCAACGCAGACTACCACAACTACAAAGAAATTGAGGGTAGGATAGTTATACGGAAAGAGAGGCTAGAGTATTTGATTAGATCAAAAGAAAACTCCTGCTAGTGGGCAGGAGTTTTTTATGAAAAAAAATTGACATTATTCTTGTATTTGCTATAATCCTGACTGTTGCTTTATGAGTTGTGTAATAATAAAAAAGACCTAGAAGGTACGACTCCTTACGGAGGTCGCTCTAGGTACTGACACAATCAGTATAATCATATTTTTTGTAAATACAATGGAAAATTTTCAGAAATACTTTATACCTTAACCAATTGATCAATGAGCAAAAAAATTACCTATCAGTGAGAGTTGGACTTAAATGGCTTCAAAATACCTTGTTATGTTTTAGAGGATTGAACAAGAGTTTTGTCTGCAAGATGAATGCAAGAGTCCTTAAAAATGGTTGATGATGCTGATGATGGCAAACAAAGAAGTGGGACCAGATTACAGAGATATTTGAACCAAAAGACCTTAGAACCCTTTATCTACAAGGGGAAAAAGCAGGACCACTTTCAACCAATTTCTTGTTATTTTTGAAAAACAAAAATCAACTGATATGAAGCAACAGTATTGGCTGATATATGTGATGCCTTTTTAGAGGCTAGAAAACATATACACCTTTCTCCAAGACAACAAATTATTGCAGATCAATGTGAAATTCTTATTCGTGCATTTGCAAGAGTAGGAATAGTTGCATTAGTTGATGAAGCAACAGGTTACCAATATGATAGGGAAAAGGATGCACTGCAAAAGATATTAAAGGAATATATTAGTGAAGAATTATTGCCTCGACAAAAGAGATTTCCAGATGTCTTTTATAAAGAATTATTTAGATTAAATGGATGGGATTTTACAGTAAATTGAATCAAAAAAAGACCAATAATCATAGGAAAATGGACAAATAAACTTATTTATGATCAACTACCTGAATGAGTACTACAGGAACTAAAAGCAAGAACTCCTAAAAATAATAAATGAAAATATCAAGCAAGGTTACATCAATCTTTAACAGTAGAAGTTTGAGAACCGCATCTACAACAACAAATAGCTGAAATAATGACCTTATTTCGTCTATCTGATAATATGGAACAAATGTGGAATATGTTTAACCAATTAAATTCAAGAAAAGCTGGTCAGTATCCTCTACCATTCCAATTTGATTCCAAATGACATACAATTGACTCAGTGAATGAGGAGTAAAAACAAACAGATTGGAACTTTAAATCAATCCCCCTTACAATCCTCCCCCTAATCACTACACTCCTCAGTGTACGTGTACACCCCTCGATGAGAGGGGCTTTTTTGATCGTCAAAAATTCACTTTCTAGCTCAAATCAAAATCTTTCTAGCTGAAAATAGAAAATTGAGTGATGGCTATGCTAGACTACTGTAAAGTGCTTTCTAGTTCACTTTCTTTTATACGATAATCGTATAAAAAATCTGATTTTAGCTGAAGTTTAGCTGAAAAGAAAAAAGAAATCTGACTTAAGTGTCAGATTTTTCTTTATAATTTCGTATGCTTCTTGATCTCCAGCTTAGCATCATCAAAGACTACATAAGCCTCTCAATCTCTTCCTCCATCATAATGGATTCCATCATACCCAAGAGATTGTAAAAATTGCGATGCTTTTTTATCGCTTCAAAGCGTATTGGCTATTATCCTATACATTCTTCATCATTCAATACTATGATCATAGCCACTCTCCCAACTGTCTATAAGTTCATCTAGTTCTATTATCTTCTCCTGAGGCAATCATTTTTTCAGCTGTTTGACTATAGCATCAACAGCTCTACTTTTTACCTTTCATTGTTGTTCCCAATAATTCTTACCTGTTGGAGTCTTTGATTTTACTGGATCAGGGATTTCTACCTCATAGAGGCTTCAGTCTTTCGCATACGCTTTCCCTACTTCCTTATCCACTGCTACATAATGCCCCCAACCGTGAGCTTGAGCCCCTTCTCCTTTCCCCATATGACTACTATCAAATTTCTCAAATTCATACAGAGAGCCGTGATAGACTCTTTGATACTTCACTTCCCCATTTTCTAGGCTAGCTTTCGTTGAAATATGCTTGAGATCATATCATTTATCGTTGTATTCTGTAGTATCAATCCATTCTTTAAAAGAGTCTAGGATATTCTCCATTTTCTTTAAAGTGAGATTTTCTGGCTTATATACATATTCTATCAAATTAACTTCATTATCAGCTTTGAAAAACGATTTCTTTTTACTTGGTATTTTTATGACAATACTCGCATTATTACCAAATTCTCAACGATTTTTATTATTTTGAGCATTTGCATAATGGTCTGAAATACGGATTGATGCTTTTTCTCCATTTTTTGATTTGATCATATACCCGCTATTTCACTTATCTTTTGTAATAAGCTTGATTTCATCTATAAACTCTCTAGCAGATAATCCATTTATTTTGAGTTTAGTTTTTAAGGCATCAAATTTTTGTTTGTAAAAACTTGAATTTTTGTCTGTTATCTGTATACTAAACCTTGAAAGAGGTGGTTGCAGTGACGGTGCACCTTGTGCACGGCTGTCAGTAGCCACCTTTTTTTTATTTCCCAACATTTCTCCTAACATCTCTCTATCTACTTCTCCATCCAAGATTTCATCAAAAAGCTTTTTAACCTGACTCCTGTTCTTACTTACTCCTGTAATCCAGTCCTTTACCCTTTGATAAAACTCCTTGACCATCCCCATCAGTTTACTGCTCAGACTTCTTCCTACATTTCCTACGACTTTTTCTCCCTTCATCCTTCCGGTTCTAAAGTATTCAGCGAAATTATCCGCCAAAAACTCCTCAGCGTTGAGTGTGTCCAGCTTTTTTTCTTTCCTTATCGCCTCGAGGATGCTTTCCTTTCTTCCCTGATCTACGAGGTCAAAGGTAGCGTGGAAGAGTTCGTGCGGTGCTGTCCCCTCTTTGATTTTTTCAGCAAGGGTAATCACTCAGTCTCCATACTTTCCATAGGCTTTGAGTCCTTCAGGAGTCGTGATTATCTCTACAGTTTTTATATCAATACCATAGTGATCTGCGAGTTCCTGTACGCTTCTACCGTTTCTGATGTTGTTTAGCTGGGTTGCTTGTTGTGCTGAGATGTTTTTCTCAAGTGGATTCGCTACTCAGTGCTTTTGGTATCTAATGTCAGGATTATTTGGATCAAAGCTTCAGATGTTGTCTGTAGCAGATTTGATTTGGTTCGGTTCAAAGACGATATAAGTATTCCCTAAAGGTCATCCTCATTTTTGAGCCCAATCATCATCAAAGTTTTTAATTATCATACCATCATATCAATTATTTTTAGCATGGTGCATAGAACTATACAAATCATCAAAAAGATCATTAAAATTTCATCCCTTTGCGTCAAATTCATAAGGATTTTTAATATCCAAATAAGCCTCCATTATATTCTTTCAGTAGGTATCGGAGACTAATTTATTGCTTGAGAAATATGATGCCTCTGGAAACCCTCCTCCTGCATCCATCTGCTCAAAGATATAAAATTTTGAATCCGTTCCGTGATACACTACCAACGGCTCTCCTTTCTCATTCACGACTTTGCTCGCATTCTTTGGATCTTTCTCCCAGTCTCCAAACCATTTTTTGAAGTTCTCGCTTTTGGTTTGGTCTGCGAGTTGGTATTTAGTTTCAGACTTCACTTTCTTATAAATCCTCGTATCTCAGAGAATGTTTTTGGTTTGAGGGGTGTTTTGAACAACAAAATCTTTTGTCTTCTGATCTAAGGGATCGCCTCTTTTGAGATACTCAGCCAGCTTATTTCCCGCACGATCTACAACCTCAAAATGGGTTGCCACATAGTAACCCGCCTCCTTATTGGCTCATACGACTAAAAAGTGCTGATCATCCAATTTTTTGAAAAGATTGATCTTATTCTTGTTGTTCAGTTGGAGTCCGATTGAGGTATCTTTAGTGGTAACATTCGTTATGGTATAGTCTGGACGGTTTACCGTTGCTATGAGGTTATTGGGATTAAAGACTCTATGCTTTTTGAAGATATGGAGAAAAGATTTCTCCGTGAGTCTGATTTCTTCTTGTTTCCCTTTTATTTCTACTTTACCTATTATTCCCGACTTTTCTCCTTGAATGACGTTCTCTAGATTTTTTGCGTACTGCTCCTCTCCTTTTTCTATTCCAAAATCTACTTTGTTACTAAACTCATCTCCCTTACGGACATTGCTGGTAACCACTTCTCCATTCCTTTCTATCTGCCATTGCCCCTTGAGATGTTTCTTGTCTGTGGCAATCTTTTGCTCTTTAGCGAAAAAAGAGACACCCAATGCTGGTTCATTCTCCGAGGAGAAGCTCACAGCCGGCTGGGCGGTCTCTTTTTTACCACCCATAGTATACTCACTTTTCTCAGGATTTCAAGTTTTTTTCATTGTTTTGAGTCCAATGATGCTTGATGACACATCATTTTCTTTTTTGTTGTGTATCCTCGTGTCTCACAAAATGTTTTTTCACTTGCTTTTTTTAAAAAAAAGGTTATCATTAGGTATTCTTCAAGCTATGGTAGTGGGCTGTTGCTCTTTGAGAGTGACTGAGCCAAGCCAAGCTTGAAGTTTTTTTGTATCCTCAAAGTGGAGTTTATTGATCTTTCCTCCTTCTGCTTCATCGAGGAGACGATTGAGGTCTTTAGGATGGATACTTTTGATCTCGTTAACTTCCGCCCATCCTTTCCTATCATATCCTATCGCAACTGCGATTTTCTCGTTCCCTTTATTAAGGTCAGTGACGACAATGATTGATTTTGCATGCTGTCCAGCTTCATAAATTACTACAGGTTCTGCGATAGCTTTCTCGAGTCCTTGCAGATCATCAAAACTGAGCTGATGCTGTTTCAATTTTGTTTTCAAGGTGCGTTGGGTGATGAAAAGATCATCGTTTCATAACACTTCTTTTAATTTTCCCTGAGGCTCTCCGAGTGAGAGCGTCCTGTTGGCAGGCAACTCTCCCTTACTCAGCTTCTCAATTCCCTCACTAAACTGTACTGATGGAGTCTTCTGTTGTTTGAGTCCGATGATGTTTTCAGGTCTTTTGTCTATCTTCTTGCTGTTTCTTGCTATTGAGTCTCACAAAATGTTGGGTCTTTTATCGAGTTCAAGGATTGATTTTTCTTTTTTAACAAACCCCTCCCCTGCTACAAGTTTTTCCCCAGCAGGTAAAAAGCTTCTTGGAACATCCTTTTTGAGAGGTAAAGCTTGCCCAAATTCTTTATTCAAATAGTTTTTAATCTGATTTCGCTGTTGCTGTTCAGCCTTCGATTTTTTGATCGTCTCGCCTTCCTCGATAATCTTTGTAGTTAATTGGTTGAGTTGACTTTTTTCTCCTGCAGTCAATTCTTTTCTCTCTTGTTGTTTTTTCAGGATTTCTGCCATCGACTCCAGAGCTTTCGGACTCTGTTTACTCATCATTTTTTTAATCACGCTTTTTCAGATGTTCTGAGACAATTTACTGATCATCCCAGCTCCAGCACCTGCAAGGATTCCACCCAGTCCACTCGTAAGTCCACCTACACCCCCAGCAATCATTATCTGTACCACATTATTTTCCAGCCATTTACTGAGCTTGGATTTTTGAGTATAGACTTTGACGATCTCAGGAAGCATCGTGATTGCTTCGATCTGTGCCTTAAGTCCTGGATAGTATTTTTCTAGCCTATTTGCGAGAGGAAGTCTGTTGGGATTATTCAGATTTTTCAGGATATTTACTGCATTATCCTTGAGCTGCCCTTTTCTTGCTACTTCCTTATATACTATCCCCTCCTGCATCTCATCAAGGACATCAATCATATCTGCATAGTGAGCATCTGCCTCCCTCAGTCCTGGAATTTGCTCCTTAGCAATCTCATCGATTACCTTTCTCATTCCTCTAATAAGTGAGACCCCATCTCCACTTACGCCTTTATCATATTTAGAGAGGTCAGAGGCTACTTTTCTGAGATTGAGGAGCTCTTCTGCATTCGTGATTTTCCCACTCGCTATCCTGTCGTAGACTCTTTGGAGTGCGGTTGCATCTTCTGCTTTAATGATTGCACTTTGATCAAAATTCAGTCTTCCATCCTTTACGCTGATTTGTTTATCATTCAGAAGTGTTTCTACTTTTGTCTTCGCATCTCAAAGCTCAATAGGTACATTGGTTTCCCTGATCTGTTTGTAAACCTTTCCACCTTCATTTTTGATCAAGTTTTTCTGCTCTTCGAGCCCTTCTGCGATCTCTTGGAGCTTGGTTTCAAGGTGTCTATTGATATACTCATCTTTATTGCTTGGTACGCCATCGCGGTCGATCTCCTCAAGCATTGGTTTAGCGTATTCTTGGACATAAGCATTATTTTGTACCCTTTGTTTGAGGTCTTGCGTTACCCCTGACCAGTCTTCTATAATACTTGGCTTTTGTGGTTTGGTGACTACTTCTCCGACCACAGGAGTAGTTTTCTTTCCTCCTGAGACTGTTTGTGCTTTTTGTCTTGTAGGCAAGAATTTTTTTGGGATATTCAAAACATTCTCCTGAAAATTATTGATGATCTCCAGAGGATTACTATTTTCTTTGACAAAATTGATGAAATTCTTCTTAAACTGAGCAGGGTTCTTGGATTGGATCAGATTCCTTTTCCCTTTTAGTCCTCAAAAAAGTGCTGTCACTGATCCTCCTATAAAACTATCAAATCTTTTCTTATCTTCCTCAGAGAGACTATCCCTAAATTGTTTAAGTACTGGGAGATGATTAACAATTTCACCCGCTTTTCCAAATACCTTATCCAGCCCTGATAATGCCCATTCCCCAGCTTCTGTAGCACCAGCTACCGCCATAGCCCCCTTGAGTACTGGAGCTCAAATACTAAACATCACATCTGCTCCTCATTCAATTACATTGAGAACATCATGCGAGAGTGTTGTCCCATAATCCTTAAGGACTTCAGGATGTTGTTTCAGGTATTCTCTCTCCTTTTTAAGCGTTTCTGGATCAATTTGAGCAGGATACTGCACATTATACTTTTGGGTAAGATATTCCCACTCAGCCCCTGAGTCTTGCGTTCCTATAGTCAGATCACCAAATTTATTAAGCAATCCTTCTACTCCCTTTGCATAGGTTTGTCCTCCATTCAGGAAATTATTTCAGAGCTTCTCCCAAAATCCTAGTTGAGATTCTTGAGGTCATTCTTCACTCAAGTAGCCTGGGAAATGTTTACTATATACCGAAAGCAGTTCCTCCATTGTTTTTTCTTGGTTTGAAATTTTTTCTATATCACTTTGAAGATATTCTCGAGCTTCGGCATTACTACTTAAAAGAGGAAATTGATCAGCCAAATACTCTGGATTTAAATTGCGTAAAGATCATACCTTACTTGCAAATTCGGCAAATTGCTTTAGTTCTTCCTGTTTATTTACTGTATTTAACTCTTCCCTTGTTTTTTGTTCAACTCAATTATTGCCCATGTTTAGCTCCGTAAATCCTGACTCCGCATTTGGCATGACCGTATGTTGTCCTCTCAAATGCAAAGGTCACTTTGGCATTTGTGGGAGAATGTGTTGCGGTACTGGTGTCATAGGTACTGGGTTGGTAGAAGTTTGTGGTACTGGCGTGATAGGAACAGTATGAGGGATAGGAGTTATAGGGGCTTTTTTCCCTAAAAACCCCCCATTAGGAGTATTAAAACTTGAACTTAGTTGGAGTTTATTTAGGGGGTTATTTGGGAGTTTAGTCAAAGATTCATTTTCTTTGTTAAGCCAAGGAAGCAGAAAGTTTTTCATATTCATACTTATGAGAATTAAATTCTCTCAAAAGATAACCAAAAAAAAGATGTAAAAAAATTTTTTTACATAAATTTTTTAGCTATTCTCACATCAACATTTATATTTCTCTGCATAGCATTATGAAAAGTCTCTATCAATTCAGACTCCTTGATGAGCTCAAAGCATCAGATACTCAGGTCAGAATTTCTTCTCTTATTGGGCGATCCAATCAAGATTGATCTCCCAAATCAGTAGAGTTTACCAATGAAACTGTTGTTTTTCAAAATGGAGATGGTTCGGTTTTTGAGATGGCATTTGCCTCCGCAAGTGATGGTATCATGACCCTTCATAAAAGGGGGCTCAATGAAGACAACCCAGCGATAGAGGTCGATTACTACAAAAAAACTTGGGGGAATGGTACAAAATGTTATATCACCGCAGGAGCGAGTGATTTTATCGATAAAGACGAGGCTCAAGTATGGAATGGGACGCAAACCTTTACCAATGGGGTCATTACTCAATGAACTTTAGACGCCCAGGGGCAAATTGACGCAAAAAAATGAGTTAAAAGTCCTACTTTTGCAAATAAAAGTGAAGCTACTGCGTTTTTTACAGAAGCGGAAAAAGTAGAAGGATTATTGGTCAATATCAAAGGAAATACCTACAGATGGAATAGTAGAACAAAAACTTGGGATATGCTCGGAATCGCAGACATCAACCAAGAAAAAGTGCAAGAAAATAGTACAAAAATCACAACTCTCGAGTCCCAACTCTCAGAAGCAGAGGGGAAGATAGAGAAGCTAGAAGAGGCTG
>JAUMYK010000057.1 GCA_030528665.1 bacterium | reverse complement strand
TCCATTCTCCGCAATCCTCAGCTCCATTCTCCGCAATTCCCCCAACAAAAAAATCCCGACCAAACGATCAGGACTTTTTCTCAGCGCTGATGAAAAAAAATTATTTAACAGCAGCTTTGAAATCAGAACCAGCCTTGAAAGTAACAACCTTCATAGCAGGAATCTTGATTTTCTTAGAAGGATCTTGAGGATTAACTCCTTCTCTAGCCTTTCTCTTAGAAGCTTTGAAAGTTCCGAAACCTTGGATTCTCACTTCTCCTTGTTTTTTAACACCAGTGATTACAGTTTCGATAAAAGCGTTTACTAATTCAGCAGCCAATTTCTTTGATACACCAAGTTCAGCAGCCAAGCTAGCAATAAGAGCTGTCTTTGTCATTGTTACAATGAAATAAGATATAAAGATGTACTAGGTACACTAGTATCATAGCGGATATGCTTGCATTTTCAAGAGGAAGTCAGACTTTTTTAAACGAATTTCACTCACTACCAAAAATCAAAGAAAACAAAGGTTAGAATTCAGAATTTCATTTCTCTTTTCCAAGATATGCGACTTTTAATTATTGACAAATGCAAAATCAATGATATAATAACAAACAATTTTCAACTTCCAGCCAAAAAAAGGTATAAACAAGAAACGATCTAGTATTGCATCAACCATTTCAAAGGAAGGAGAAAAAGATAAGGTGCTGTACAAATTGCTAAAGCCAAAGCAAGCTTCTTTTTCTGAGCAGAAGTCAAATCCGTTTTGGCAAAAATCCAATAATAATTAAAAAGAAAAATGCAGACTCCAGCGAGCAAAAGCCCTCCCAAGGTCCACGCCAATGCCACAGGATGATTCCAGGGATTATAACTAATCGCAGCCGTGATCTCATAAGGTCGTCAAAGCGGCTTCTCTAGTGCAAAAGCAAGGAATAAAAATCCAGCTCCGATAATATCTGCTAAAAATCCAAATCCCCAAATCTTCAAAATACTCTTTGTATAGAGCGATGCGATGCCTTGAAGCTTGCTGACCTTTGCTGCTAATCGGAATACTAGCGAATCAATCACAAAATTTGCAGACAAAACAACCAGCCACACAGGAGGCAAGAAAAAGAGCATCCAAATCGGGAAAATCACATTGTAGAGCTTTATATCTTTTTTCATGATTGAACAAATAAGCAAATAAAAGCAATATCAGTTTAAGGATTTTTCTGACAAAAGCAAAGCCCAATTTTTTCGGTATAAGGACTGACTTTCCATTCCATGACCTGAAATCTTGCTTGTAAAGCTCTTTTCAAAACTTTCCACTGCTGCTCAAGCTCTGGACTGAGCAAATGTACCTCACAAATCAAGCTTTCCACCTTAGCCCAAGCCAGCTCACTCAAACTCTTCAAAACCTCAAACTCCATCCCCTCAATATCCAGCTTCAGCACATCAATCCTTGCAATCTCAGGATTCTCCAGATAAGGATTCAGCTTTTTGACTTGTATTTCCTGCTCCTGACCTGTAGGATTGAGAAAAGAGCGGAATTTCCCAGATTGCATAGACTTTTGAGAACAAAAAAGAAAAATCTGACTCCCCTCCTGTTCCCCTACCGCATACGGAAAAAATTGTACTTGCTGAGCATAAGCTTGCAATCTCTTCTTTGCCTGCTCCATATGCTGAGCAAACGGCTCAAAAAAGAATATCTGAGCCTGAGGATTGAGCTGCAAGCACCACTGCGAGAATAGTCCAATATGTCCTCCAATATCAAAAATCACTTTCGCAGTTCTGATCTGCTCTTTGGCAAAGCCATATTCTTCTTTAATAAAAATTTCATATGCTAGAGCCTGATTATAATCTTTCATCCCCCAAGTGCATTACAACTAAAATAGTACCTCCACTATAAAAACAGAAAAAGGGAAGCTAATTTTTCCCTCTTTTTCTATAGTACTTTATAGCGATAGCATTGATTGAGTCAAAGCAAGCCAGTCCATCACTGCAACTACTACTTCTTGTATAGTATTATACCCATCACATCCTCCATAAGGCACTTCCTCAGCTGGACGATCAAGTGTTGCAGCAATATGATATTCAAGAGTAGAAGTCGTATCCATCCATAAGCTATGCTGGACTCGCTCTGGATGTGCTTTTTTAAGCTGTTCAATCACAGAGGAGAACAATATCTGAATCTGCTTTACTTTTTGCAATTGCTGAGGAGTCAGAGAGGAATCATACGCATGATGCTCAATAGCATACTCTAAATATGCCTGCAACGCTGGATATTGACTACTCTTAAGCACTACCCTATAGGTTCCAAACGTATGAAATGCAAAGAGAGCTGGAAATCTATGCTCCTTACCTATCTCAATGATTTCCTGCTGTAAACGATAATCAGCTGCTGGTGCAGGAGTCCATACCTGCTCTCCTTTTACATAACTACGCTTTTCAATCTCCACTTGAAAAGGAAGACTCAAGGACATTAGATCAGATTTTTGAATCTCTTTTGTAGCGTGCAAGAGATCAACTTCTAAGGTAATAGCATGCCCTACAACATAACCACAACCTCCTACTGCAGGAACAATACGCAACTGAAGATCCTGCACATCAAGAGCATGTGTCATATCTCCTCACAAACTCAATCCAAAGATCAAGAGGAAAAAAAGATACTTTTTCATCGCCATCATCATAAAAAAGATAAAATCAACCGCCACATTACTATTTTATATAAAAAAGTCAAGAGCAAAAAAAGACAGCCTAAAGATGCTCCAAACTATTACTCTGACCATCAATAGGAATCTCCTTACCCAAAAAACGAGATGGTAAAGCAAAGCTTGTCTCAAATAATGCCTTAACATTTGCCATCTTTTCCCTCCAAAAATTACGACTATTTACTTCCAACTGTCCAATGCTAACACCAACTGCAGGGATATGAAGCTGATTAGCTATAAAAATAGCCCTTGGTAAAGCAAAATTTTGGGAAACAATAATCAGTTTTTGAACTTTAAAAATCTCCCTTGAACGCACAATACTATCATAGGTATCAAAACCTGCAAAATCCAAAAAAATATCCTCAGCAGCTATTCCTCTTTCAAGCAAATACCTCAGCCCAGCACGAGTTTCATCATAATCATCATAAGAATTATCCGCACTAATCAAAATTCTCAAATGTGGAAAAATCTGTTTGAGCTGCCAAGCCATATCTAATCTCTGCTGATACATTGCTCCAGGTTGTTGGTTATAAATTCCAGCTCCAGGCACCAAAATTACCTCCTTACCAGTCAATTGAAGCTCAAAAAAATCAAAAATCTGATCTTTGGTACTCCGCTTCACCCACC
>JAUMYK010000014.1 GCA_030528665.1 bacterium | reverse complement strand
GCCACGCTGGTTGCGTGAGATGTAATGTGATACTACATGGTAACTACATCATCTATACTCGCCGAATGCAAAGGAAGTACGGGGAATTGCTCGTCGATCAGATGATCAATGACAAGCAAATCGTAAAAATCGCTACATCCTCACTACAAGAGCAGATTGATCACTACACCCAGCTCGTAAAAGAGCTGAAAACTCAGAAAGGATTATAATTTTATATTATCACCCAACAGATGAAAGTACAAAAAAGGAAACATATCAAAAAACGCTTAAAGAAACACTTAGCTCCTCAAACCGTAAAGGGTAAACTAGATGAGCTATACCTAGAATGCTGAGACCTCTGGATGGAGAACCACCACCTCCGAAAAGCACTGAAGGATCAGCTAAAAATGAGAAAGGAGGATGTAGACTTTACCATTAACGAACTGATGAGGTTACATGCTCTGCTCGCAGATGAAAGAGAGGCAATGGCACAAAAGATCAAGATCACGGATTCAATGCTGTATGTTGTTATCTCGTGATTCCTCTTACTCTTTTCTTTTGAATTTAGTGGATGGACTATGAGGATTATATTGATGTTGTCTATTGTACATTGAATACTGGGATTGATTGGATTTATTCAATCAGCCAAATACCTGTTTGGAAAAGAGAAAAAGTAAAATCTATCCAAGACCTCCTAGAGGTATGGAGGATAGAATCAGATTTGTTTTATTTTTTACCAGAAGAAAGGATGTTTTGAACAAGTATAGTAGAAAAAGCAATGAAAACAGTCAGAGATAGAGCGATTGCAGATACTCTATGAATATCAGTAGAAGATCTAAATAAATTCAATCGATGAATGATAGAGAAATCCCATATGGAACATGAGATAGAGTTCTTGAAGGCAGAAAACAAGCTCCTCAAAGAAAAACTCGCCCACTACGAACCCAAAGCTCAAAAATACAGAAAGAAACCCCTCGTAATAGAAGCAGTGAAATACGAAAGTATAGATCAAATAAAGAGATATTTCCCAAATATAGAGGTCAGAGATGATAATAGAGCGAGTAGAGCAATCTCGCTGAAAACCTTAGAAGGATGGGTAGAGCTTCAAGTAGGAGATTATGTAGTCAAAGGCATCAAAGGAGAGTACTACCCCTGTAAGCCTGATATATTCGAGGAGAGTTATGAGAGAGTGTAGTTTAGGATCAATGTACTGATCATATTTTAATTATTTACCACCAATAAGATGAAGAAAAAAACAGAACGAACACCGACTACTTTACCACAATTTCAGTATGGAGATTATGTGGAAATCATTTCTGATGGTACACTGAAAGAGGGACAAGGGATTTTACCCTACTTTTACGCAGGACAAACTGGGACAGTCCAGAATATCCTACAATATCCTGAAAGTGAATGTTTTGGGTTTGAAGTAGAACTCGATACAGGGAAAAAAGTTCTGATGAAAGAGGATGAGCTGAGAAAAACAAGTCTCAAGCAATAAGCCTATAAGAATAGAATATCTTAGTTTTATATTTTATACTTCTTCGCTTTGAAGACTGCTTGGAATGAATTGGAACAATCAAAGAAGCCCAGAGGCAGACCTGCAACTGAGTTTCTTCCTCAGTGGTCAGAAAAAAAGAGTGAAGAGTATAAAAGCAAAATAATTGTGACTAAGATATTAGAATTTATCCAAAACAAGGGGAATAATAAGAATATCAAGGAATACTCCTTGTTTGAGTTCTATAAGCATATTGTCAAAAATATCCCCAACGAGTACTTTTAATTTATTATAGTATACCTATGCAAAAAACACTAGAACAGCTCCAAGCGGAGTTTGTAGCACTTTTCAATAAAGAAGTGCCAAATAATAAAAAAAATAACGCTGAATGGATCAGTCAGAAGATCGCAGAAGCAAAAGCAATTGATCAAGCAGATCCAGCGGAAACTACTCCTGATGAAGATGTAGTGAAAGATGTTGTAGATGATTCCTCAGATACTCAAACTGAAGAAAAGCATAATGAAGAGATCAATAGATATGACAATGTAGAGGAAGAATATGAAGAGCAGGAAGGAGAAGTCGATGATAATTCAGTCGACAATGAAAGAATGACTATTGAAGCAAGAAAGGTCGCAAGTGTTATTTATCCTTTGTAAAATACAATGGCAACAAAAAAAACTCAAACCCAAAAAAAGAGACCAAGAGCAGACAGTCAAAAGAATAAAAAGGCTGTCGCTCTTGCTGTTGCCAAAAATCCAACAGCAAGCACAAGAGAATTGGCAAAGATTGCAGGAGTAAGCAAATGAACCGTGAGCAATAAATTGGGCGAACTTGGGCAAGTCAAAGATGAAGCCATTTTGTGAGTATGTGAGAAAGATATGGAAATTGTTATCAAAGCGCAGAATGAAATTTTGAGAAGATTAGGCAATGAAAACGAAGTAAAAAGGATGAAAACGACAGAAATCTCCTCAGTAGCTGAAGCAAGTGCAAAAAGATACTCACTCTTTAAGTGATCGGCTACAGACGCAAGTTGATGACTTAATAATCCTATGGAAACGATGAGCGATGCAGACCTTTTGTTGCTCATAAAAAAAGGGAGCTCCAACGAAACAACCTAGTGTTTCGAATATTGCTAGTTAAGAACTTGTAAAAGATACTACTAATTAGAGCAAAAACACGGGAAAAATGGGATAAAATGACCTCTTGGATTGTGCATATCTTGGAAAGTATTCAGTTTTTAATTATCTTTTCTCAAAAATGCAGGTAAAAGATGCTCAAGTAGAACTCGCAAAAAGAGAACTCGCAAGGAGGGATTTTTTACACTACATTAAATATGTTTTTCCAAAATTCCAAGATATAGCATATCAAGGAAATTCTGAAGATAAAGTCCATCATAGGATTACTGATGCTCTAATGAGAGTAGCAAGAGGAGAATGCAAAAGACTAATGATTTTTTGTCCGCCAAGATTGGGGAAATCTACGAATGGAACTCAGTATTTGCCTAGTTGGTTTTTGGGACTCAATCCTCATTTGAATGTTATTGTTTCCTCTTATTCTTCAGAGCTTGCAAATGACTTTGGAAGAAAGACCAAAAGGATTTGTGAGAGTCAGCTTTTTAAGAATGTTTTCCCAAATTTTGAATTTGCGAAAGACAAAAGAGAATGAGGAAACCGAGAAACTTCGCAGTGAGGAGGTTATTATTCAGTCGGAGTTGGAGGATCAATCACCGGTAAAGGAGCAAATATCTTTATCATTGATGATCCTGTAAAAGATAGAGAGCAAGCGAACTCAGCAACAATTCAGGCAAAAGTGATTGATTGGTATGATTCCGTAGCCTTAACGAGATTGCAAGATCAGAATTCTGCTATTATTCTGATAATGACGAGATGGAATCCAAATGATCTCTGAGGTTATTTGGAAAGAGAAGAAAAACACTGAGGAGATAAGCGAGAGAAAGTCATTATCCAGGCGATAGATGACAATGGGAACGAAATTATCCGACCCTGAAAGCGAGATAAGGGACATTTTTCAGCTATGCAACAAAAAATGCTGAAAGAGAACCGATATGCTCTTTATCAACAAGACCCTATCAACGCTCAGAATGGTATCTTTAGGAGAGAGATGTTTCAATACTTTAAGTTATCCGACTTTGAGAGAGCTGATGGTATCCTGAAGAAGCATGATCTGACTTGTGGAATTTTTATTGATCCAGCATTTTCAAGTAGCAAAAACTCTGATGATGCTACGGTTTGCCTCTACGGAAAGCATAAGATTACCAAAAATCTCTATCAACTCGATGGCTACGCCGATACCTCAGCACCAAGTGCAACCTTTAGTGCTGTGATCAGTATGCTGAATAGAGCAAAAGCTATGGGCTACAAAGTCAGCTTCATCCACTGCGAGAGCTCAAAGATCAATCCTGATCAGACTAAATTTATCAGAGACCTCAAAAAAGAGCTAATTTTGTATGATATTAGTGTGCCGTTTTATACCACTGAGGCGAGAGGAAAAAAGGAGGATAGGATCAAAAATGAAGTTGAGCCCCCAATGACGGCGTGAGCGTTCTTTATGAGAGGGGACGGGAATACGGAGTTTTTGATGAAAATGGAAGATCAGTTTATTCAGTTTCCTAATGGAAAGCATGATGATATTATTGATAATATCGCACAAGCTTTTAAATACTTTAAGAAAGGGGAAAGAGGGAGAGAAGAGGAAAGGTACGAAGGAGTATTTAATATCAATAGAAATAGTGAATTATATTAAAAAAGCAGAAAAAGAGCATAAGAAGCCATAACTTTTTTTTATTTTTCTGCACAAAAAAGGGTTTTGACTATAAGAGGAGCAAATAATTTATCTCCTCTTTTTTTGTAATGGTAAAGAAAACTTGGGAAGAAGTCGAAAGAGATATGAAGGTGGAAGAAGCTACCTTTTTGCAGAACTTGAAAAATCAAGTACTCAAGGAATACGAACTAGGATCAAAGTATATCGCACCAAAAATCAAGCAATATGAGCAAAGACTCAGTGATAGAAATCCGCAAAGAAAGAAGAAAAATAAGGTACTTAATATCAATTTAGTCTCAGAGTCTATTGATGTTGCAGTAGCGGTATCTTATTCCGATGCCTTAACAGTTAGATTTGTATCTCGTGATGGATTTCTTCATCAAGAACAGGCAGATAAACTTCAATATATTGCAGAGTTTGATGCTCAAGAGGCAAGCTACAAACAAATACAATATCAATCTGAATGGGACAGACACTACTATGGTGTATCTATAAGATTTAATACAGGGTGGGAAACGACTAAGAATTATCCTGAATTTTCAGTGATTGATCCTATGACTTGGATACCTGACCCTTTGCCAACGCAAACAGGGAAATTTAATGGACAAAATCACCGTTTCCACTGATTCAGTATGCAGACAAGTATTTGGGATATGATCAATGCAGAGAATGGAAGCGGAAAAAAGCTTTATAAGAAAAAAGACCTTAATGAGCTGATCTCTGAATATACAGAAGAACAGAAAAAAAGTAAGAAGGCTACTGATACGGCTTGGAATTATGATCAGATGACTGTTGATACTCTTGTAAGTAACTTTTCGCTTGGTCTCTATTATCACTTCACAATATACGAGGGAAAGAAAGTATTTACAGTACGGAATGCGGATAGGTCAAAACTTCTCAGATATGTAGAACTCAATGCTGTACTCAAAGAAGAAAAAGAGAAAAAAAATCTGATCCCTCGACCACTTGCATTGACCTACTACAAACCAAGAAGAAATGATGCCTTTGGAGAAAGCTTTTGTGATCTTCTCGAGGACAAGCAAAAGGCAAAATCCATCCTTGCAAATCTCTCGATCATCAAGGCACAAAAAGAAGCAAGAGGAGGAAGGTTTATCGTAAACAGCAGACTGATCAAAAATAAAGCATCAGTCTTGGAATCGAGTCCCTATGAGAGCTTTATCTTTACGACGCAGGATACGGAAAATGAGAATATCGCAAATGCGATGTACGAACTTCCACAAAGTGCGATCAAGTCTGATGTCTTTTCGATGATCCAGTTTATAGAAAATGAAGCAAAGGGAGCAACAGCTCAGGACGATCTCCAAAAGGGAATCATCCCTGACAAGACTATGACCAAAGCTGAAGCTCAGCAAGCTCAGGCAAATAATAATATCAGAAGTCTTTTAAACAATACTATTGCCTCACGAGGAGAGAAGGACTTTTGGTTTTTGTGGTGGAGGTGTTATTGTGAATACTTTGCCCAAAGTGATGAGAAATTTGTGGCACTCAACGATAATTTTGAATACTCAGGGGAGAAGTTTCGCAAAGATGAGTTTTTGACTGGTTTAGACCCTCACATTATGATCGGAACGAGGGCAGAATTGGACTCAGTAGATGAGCAACAAGCACAATTTTTTACAGTCCAAGTATTGCCAATGCTCCAAAGTCCAATGCTCCCTGAAGCAAGTAAAAGGATGATGATTAGGCATTGGTTTAGGTTAAATAAAATGAAAGCCAATCAGATTTATGCTTTTATGCCTTTAGATGCTACAGAAAGGAAATGTAAAGCCTTTGTAGAAATGATCGATCAAGGCATAATGCCTGAAAGCATCTTTGAGGATCAAAGTGTAGATTATCAAACCCTGCGAATCTATCTGCAGAATGCAAAGCAGAGTAGCATCAAAGAGAGTCTCCTCTGAGCGATCTCCACGCTTCTAATGCAACAAGGAGGAATACAGGCAATGCAACAGTACAGCCAAGTTGCTAATAGTGCCTCCAATATCGCACTTGCTCAGGGAATGCAGGGAATGGGGCAAGGCTTAGAAACAAGGCAGGATGTTTTACCAGCTAAGGCATAAGAATGCATAAAAAACAGATTAGTAAAGTAATTGGAGACTGGAATCTAATGAAAGCCACGGAAGCGTGGAAGTCCTACATCACAACGCTCAAAAACTATAGGAAAAAACTCATTACAGAACTTCTGAATAGTGACAGCAAGGAGGATAGATTGAAAAAGGATTTGATCAAATTTGTCAGCTTTGCGATAGATGAACCTGAGCAGATGCATGCCGAACTCCAGGAACAGCTCAAGCTCATCCAACAACAAGAAAGAGAGTATGATTTTGACTAATTCCTATCTGGCGTTTGCTTAGCTAGCAATGTAAGTCCAATCGCCCTTTGGTAGTTCAGCTTAGGAACTACTTCTGCGTGTGGTTTACGCTTTTATCACTAACCAAAATGAACAATGGATGAAAAAGAATTGCTTGATCAGGAGATGAATCAAGAAGAAAACAACGAAGAGATCGACTACAAGGCGAGAGCCGAACAACTCGAAGCTGATCTCAACAAAGAGAGAGCAAGAGCTGATAAGTATGAGTGAAGGTATAAATCACTCAAAAAACAAGAAAAGTCTGAATCTCAATCGGAGTTTTCTGAGGATGATGTTGAAGAAAGAATCTACTCAAGAGTAGAATTTTACAATCAGCATCAAGGAGCAAGTGAATACAGGACAGAGATTGAAACTCTCGTGAAAGACAAAGGTCTAGAAAGAGAGGATGCGATGAAACTTGTGCTTGCACAAAAAGCTCCTGAAAAGCTGGTGGATCCTGCATTTCTCAATAAGGGGAATAATGGAAATGTCTCTATGCAAGGCACTCCGCCATCAGCTCCTATAGCACTGACTGATGAGAATATCCGCAATGCGAAAAGTCTTGAGGAACTTGATCAGCTCGCAGGAATTGCATAAATTTTTATTCTTTATACTAAAAACGAATGGCAAACGATGTAAAAGCATTTATCCCTACGCTGTGGAGTAAAAGAACCCAGCTGATGAAAAAAAGAAAATCAATCATTTATGCGATCGCAAACTTTGAAGAGAGAGCTAATCTCTCGTTTGGTGACAGAGTAGTGAGACCGTATATGATGGATGACCTCGAGATCAATAGATATGTAAGAGGAGAAGATGGGAAAGAGCAAAAGCTCAAGACACTTCCTGAATACTTGGATATTGATAATGAGAATGAAATTACGGTATATATTGATGCTCATGATGTCTTGCAGTCTAAATATGGGATTGAAAAACTTTTCAGTGAAAGAGCTTCTAATCTCCTTATCAGAAATGAAGATGGAAGATTCCTAGAGGAAATCCTTTTTGCTGAGTATGAACTGAATGCAGGTGCGGTCAATAAAACCAATGTCGCAGACCTCGTAGTACAAGCAAAAGATGAATTGACCGTAAATGATGTAGAGGATGAAGGGTTGATTATGGTGTGACCATCTAAATTGATGAGTGCGATTGAACTCAATGCAATCAAAGATGGGTTCAACCTTGCAGACTCTACGCTTAAGAATGGATACGCAGGAGGGTTTCTTGGTATTGGATGCTACAAAAACAACAATCTGCCTCATACCACTAAACTTAATAAAGACCCAGCTAATGGAGACACTATTACCATCAATGGGGTAAAGATTACTTTTAAAACCACTCCATCTACTGCAGGAGATGTAAAAGTAGGAGCAAATCTTGCTGAATCTGTAGAGAATGCCAATAAGGTACTCCTTGGAGCGACAGAAAACAGCTCAACAGGGTATACACTCACAGAAGAGAATAGAAAGAAAGCAAAGAGAGTGAGAGCAAAATTGATCATGGGGAAAGATGGGAAAGCTCACGTATTTAGCTCAGGGAAGGCGAGTGTAGCACTCACTGGGTTTGCAAGTGAGAAGACCTATGTGTACGCAATGATTGGTCAGAAAAGAACGATTGACTGCGTGATCCAAGAGATGCCTGAAATCCAGCAGAATAAAGCTGAACTCAGAAAAGGATTCTTTTATCTCGCTACTGATCTTTTTGGAGTAAAATCTTTCAAAGAAGGAAGAGAAAGAATGCTGAAATTCAAGATGGAAGCCTAAGTATTGTTACCGTTCGCCTCAGGGTGGGCGGTAAGCTTATTCAGGCTTTTTATTCTTTTTGATAGTGATGACAATAAAAACAAAACTCTTTGATATAATTAGAGAGACAACAGAAGTGAATCTCCAGCAATGCTCAGATCAGCTTTTGACTAAATTTCTGAATTTAGTAAGAAATGATATTTTTGCCTTTGCATCAACTTTTAATGGAAATCACTTTACTTGGAATTACTGGATCACAGACCTGGTAGCAGGGCAATCTGAATATACGATGGCAGAAAATGGAGAGGTAAAGTATGATATGAAAAGAGTCCTTTCCCTTTACAAAAAGGATGAAAGCTGATCGTATCACAAAATCAAATCCTACGATCTCGAGGCACTCCCTCAATCTATCTCAGAACTCGAGAGGAATTGACCAGATTTTTACTTTCGTGCTGATACCAACAGCATTTTCATTTATCCTATTCCGACCAAAACGATAGAAGAGGGGCTGAAAGTGGTTGGGAGCTACATCCCCAAAGCAGTCAATGCTGATGATGAGATGAGTGCTTTGCTGATCCCTAGTGAGTATGAATCACTACTCTGGGCTGGCATGAGTTACTGGATTTATAAACATAAAAAGCAATACAACGAGGCAAATTATGCTAAACAGGAATATGAAGAAGAAAAGATGAAATTTAAGCTTACAAGTGGAGAGGAACAAAAAGTGTACTATGCACATGATCTTGATTTATCTGATTTTGAATAAAAAATGGCAAGAAAAATTTTTCAAATTTCCTCAATCAATGGGGGAATTGCAAATGATAGAAAACTGTGTAAACCCTGACAGGTAGCAGACTGTGAGAATATCGACCTGAGCTATGATAGTATGAGCGTAAAGCTCGCTGGGCAAAGACTTCCTAAGCTGATCAATGAGAGGGGCTTGAGTGCAGAACTCATCTATAGTAATAAGGAGACTTATCTTAGCAAAGATGGCTATTTTGAAGAGGAGGGGGTCTATAATGAAGCAGTATTGAAAACAAGAAATCCAAGTCATCTCCTCTATACAATGTTTATCCTACCAAAACACACTACAATCTATAAGGGAGGAGATTTGCAAGGCTACTTTGAAAGCAATGGGATAGGGGAAACAACGGTGTATGGAGCAATCAACCTCAATCATAAAACGGCTTATCGTGATATTAGCTATACGGTCATTGCAACAGCAAGATTCCTTCATTTGGTAAAGTCAAAGTACTCAGCACAGCCAAATATCTTTAGCTCTCAAGTGGAGAATGGTGACTATAGTGGGAATGGATGGAACTATGAGGCTGATGGCTACAAACACCAAGAGGGGAACACTACAGCACTTACAAGAACCATCAATCAAGTATTACAATCTTTTCAGGTAGAATTTGCCTGTAAGGAATGGACAAAAGGAACACTGCAACTCAAAATTGAATATACTGGAGAAGAAAAAACCAAGCTTTCATCAGGGCGAAGTAGTAGCCACAAAGCAAGAACTTTACTCTATACCTATAAAGCTGAGAGGAATATGCTGATCAATAAGGTAGCTATCCAAGGACAATCTCAGTGATCCATCAAAATTAGTTTTATCCCTTCTAATGATTTTGATGGAAAGTTGCGGTACAACGGACTCTTTAATTGGGGGGATTTGAGCAGTAGTCCTCAGTATTTTGATGAACTCTATGGGGCGAGAATTAATTATCAGAAACTTAAGAGTAGTAATAAACATCCTATGATCATTATTGGAAGAAAGCTGTATGTAGGATGTGGAAATATCATTAAGGTATTTATGATTGAAGCAAAGAGTGATGATGCTAATGGTAACATCCAGCTTGTAGAAGAGCCGGATATTGAACTGGGAGTTGGGATGGAGATTATCTTTCTCACGCAATATGGAGATTGACTCATGATCTATGCGAATAATGGAGAGGATGGCTACCAATTGCTCTCCAGTGGAAGTGGATCAGTCTCAGAAAGTACGACCATATGGAGAGGGACACAATTTGTGGCGGTATCTAATGATGGGAATCAGGATTTTGTGATCACAAAGAGGTATCAGAATTATCAATTTTGGATCGTGAGTGGAAATAATAAGCAACAACTCTATAAGTCGGGAAGTATCTATAGTTACAAAAATTTTAAAGCAAAAGATAAGTATTTGTTTAATTTTGGATGAGGGATAAGCTGGAGTAGGATGGGGAGATTTCTCGTAAGTGGAACTCGTGAACTGTACCTGTTTGATGAGGGGACAGGGAATTGGAGATTATCAAAATTCCTCATACCAAAAGATTGTAAAGTCAGCCATATCAAAGAGGATAATGAAGATGAGATCATTCTTACGCTCTACAATACCGTTGCAAAAAGTAGTAGTATACGAACGATTCTGCTCAATAACGACTATGATATACATATGAATGGCTCAATTACCCTCCCAACATTGGTCAGTAATCACGAGCAAGGGCAACTGGAACGTATCCAGTTTGGTGCCTATCTTCCTAACGAAAAAGGGAGTATTGAAGTCTGGGCTATGGTCAATGAGAAAGATTATTTTACTTTCGAGGTCAAGAATGCAGAGGGGAAAGATTTTAGTAGGTGTAAACTCCAAACTCAAGAGGGAGACCGAGAATTAGAGCTGATCGGTCAGCAACTGGAGAATGGAGAAGGATGGATCAGTTTTAAAACCACTTGAGATGTAGAAAAAATAAAAGGATTTAATCGTGATACCGTATTGATGAATCTCCAAGATGAAGTACTTCTGCAAAGAAGCGACATCCTCTCTTATGATCACTATATCTTAGTAGAAAAAATAACGAGATCAAACCAACGCTGTGGAAGTAGTAATCTCGGATATAATACCGTAGTCGATCTCAGAAAGCTCAATGCGAAGATAGGAACTTTTAATAATGTAAGCATCAGGCTGAAAATGAGTGCCTGAGGGACAGCAGAAAGCCCAAGAATCAGTGCACCAATCTTTTATACCTATACTGTACAAGATGACTAAACACGAAGTACTCGACCGACACGCAAGAAACAATAGATTTGGAGGCTATCCTGAACATATGGAAGACTACCGACTCGCAAATGGCTATGAGTGGAGAGATGGACTGCTCCAACCAAAAGTAGACCCAAGAAGCTTGAATGATCACGGTATCCCTACGAATGACTTTAACCTGCCAGCACAGCCAGGACTGAATATGCTTCCTCTGAATGCAAGGACGCAGACGAGGAATAGGTATTTGGATCAAAGCATTACAAAAGGTATGGTAAAGGTTAGAGGAGTAGGCGAATGAGAACCACTTAATTATGCCATTCCTTATCTCAAGGGTGAATATGTAGATACTGATATTCGCCAATTTTTGGGATATGTATTTATGTGAGGCAGTAATTGAGTTACTTTTGATGAATCATTTATTGAAAAGTATGTAGCAGATAGAAAACAAATCATATTTGGTAAACCGAGTCGAATTGTAAAAGATTGAAATATAAAAATTATGCAGGGTGGAAGTTATATTGTGCAGTATTATTGTGATTTTTATTATCCTCAAGGACATGACACAAGGGAGATTCAAAAGCTTTGGTTAAGTCTGTGGTATAATGGGCAAGTTGATGCGATGAGAACCACACAGAGAGCTTGTATGAGTCAAGATTGAATACAAGGAACTTATATTTGAGGATTAAATGAGTGAGATACGTTAAATGTAAGAATTGCTCATACTTTTGATGATGAGGAGGTACTCTGTTTTATGTCAATAAATATCGTGAAAACAGGTTAGGCTTGATTTTTATATTAAATTTATTATAAGGGCATCATACTATTATGAAGTGTCCTTTTATCCTTTATTAAGAAGAAAATGAAGAGAAATTTACTTGTTATAGGGGGATGTATTCTTATCTGATCAGTAGGTTTTGTGAATGGATATGCTACTAGAGTTGTTCCAGTTGAGCCTTTTACCAATGGAAATTGAACTTATGTTGAGGGGTATTACAGAACAGCACCAAACAACACTACAGTAGATAATCGTGGGTGTTATGAACATTTAACAGAATGTTATGCGTGATTGGATCAGTCTGATTTTTCCAAAGTATTAGATTTGTATCAAAGATTGAGTGAAGTAGGAGATGAATCATTTACTCTCAGAGAGGATTTAATGAGACAATATCCAGGTATCAGTACAAGGCAGTTAGAGGGGTTATATATCAAAAGATATAATGCACTCGTTACAGAAAGGGCTGGCATTATTAGAGATTTGGAAAGACTAAGGGATTTAGGAAAGCTCCAGTATATGGAAAAAGTAGTAGCTGAGCAAGAAAGGAGAGTGAATGCTATGAAGAGAATGCAAGATCTGTTTGAACAAGGAGGAAGAGCTGAAAAAAATGGAAGGCTAGATGATGCTATTGAGTACTATGAAAAAGCAATCAGTGAAGCAAAAACATTCTTACCTAATGCTCCAGAGATATGAGAAATGGAAGCCGTAGTAAATACCCTCAAATATCAGCTAGAAAAAAAAGAGGAGGAGAAAAGGATTGCGAAACAAAAGGCTCAAGAAGAGCAAGAAAAACAGGAGCGTATGGATAAATTAGCTTATGATTTGGCTAAAACCGCATTAGGTAGTAAAGCAAATGTGTTGGATGGGATAGCAGCAACTGTTAAAACAAAAGATTATGCAACGCAGATGCAGATCAAGACATTGATTAAGAGTTTTCAAACAAGTAGCGATAGTGAAACGAGGTATATCTGAACTTATTTAGATTATTTGTTAAAGTAAGATTTGTGTAATAAAGGGTCGTGTAATGCAATCAAAAGAGGTGACATAGAATAAAGAGCGATAAATTTTTGTAGCATTTCCTTGCATTTTATTCTAATTTCACTATACTAAGGCTACCCAAGAGTTAGAGAGCCTTTCTTTCCACTGGATCGGAAGTGTCTACTTTAACCGGAGTCCCACTTGTTTGGGATGGAGTCCCTCCAAGCAATTGGAGGGAATTTGTTTTTTTAAGAAAATGATGAAAAAAGTCTGTGTATATATTGATGGGTTTAATGTCTTTCATGCAATCAAAAAAGCTTTTGGGAAAAAATACTATTGGATCAATTATAAGCAATTGGCAAGACAGTATATTGATATAAAGAACGAAAAGTTGGTAGATGTTTACTACTTTTCTGCCTATTTTTATGTGGATAAGGAGGGAGTAGAGAATCATAAAGAATATGTAAGAGCCCTTCAAAGAAAAGGTGTAAAAATTATTTTAGGTAAGTATTTAGAAAAAGATGCAACCTTTGTAAAAAAGCGTCATCCTATTGTGTCTGTAAAATATGGAGATCGTATTGATACCCAAAAAGAGGTTATAAAAAATTTACCAGTTCCTGATCTCTTAACATATAACAAGTATGAAGAAAAAAGAACAGATGTAAATATGGCAGTACAAATTGTGATTGATGGTTTGCAAGATAAGTATGATAAAGCAATTATCATTACTGGAGATAGCGATATTGCTCCTGCAATTGAAGCAATAAAAAGAATCAAGCAAAAAGAATTTCTAGCAGTGATTCCTATTGGCAGAAAATGACAAACTATTGCTCATACCTGTGGGAAGAGCGTTATAATGAGAGAAGAGGATTTATATAACTCTCCTTTGCCTGAGGTATTACAAGAACTCAATATACCTATAAATTGGGTGAATGAATAATCCTGACTAATCCTCAGGATTTTTTCTTTTTCTAAAAAAATAAAAACGAGAAAAGCACTAGAAGAAGCGGAAAATACTTCTTATTTTTCTGCACGAAAAAGTTTTTTAACTATAAGGGGTAAAAATTTAGCTCTCCTGATCCCCTGATGACACTCCGACATAATGATAGAGTAGAAAAATGACCCAAGAGCAGGTACTACCTCCTTGCCTCTCTTTTTATAGGTATGATGAAAGTTCTCACTGATCCGAAGGACTGAAAAGCTCTGATCATACAAACATATCCCGCCTATTCTGCACCAAGTAAATGGAACGAGAGAAAGGAGGTAAAGAGTAAATGGAATAACGGAAGAGTCGCCATCGTAAGTGTATGGAGGAGTAGAGTTTAGCCTTTAAGTACTAAATAGAATGACGATACCAGCAAAACCAATAAACGAAATAGAAAGAAAAACCTGAGTTACTGATCAGGATTTAATTCTTATTTTGGATGCCTCAACAGGAGAAGTAAGACTTGCTGATAAGGAGGAATTGAGAGGAATAGGAATAACAAATATTACCACCTCAAAAAGTGGTAAAACTACTACCCTTACTCTTCATACTACAGATGGAGAAAGTTATCAAGTCCAACTCCAAGATGGAGCAGATGGAGAGGATGGAAAAGTTGGATTGACACCACAATTTTCTTTAGAGGGGACAATATTTAAATGGAAATTCCCTAATGAAGAGAGCCGAAACACACTTTTTGATACTGAAAGTCTTAAGGGAAAAGATGGTGTCTCCATTACTGCAATAACAAAGTCCAAGAGCTGAAGAACTACTACAATAACCATCCATAAATCAGACCGCTCCCATCAATCCTTTACGGTAGAGGATGGTGTAGGAATAGAGAGCATAACTACAAACTCATTGGATGGGATGCATACGATTCATATCCAAAAAAGCGATGGATCAAGTCATCAGTTTAGGTTGTATGATGGAGCAGATGGAGAGGATGGAGCAGATGGGAAGAATCCTGAATTTAATCTGTGAGATAACCACATTCAACGGAGACTTCAGTGAGCAGAAGAGCGAATAAATCTGATTCCACTCTCACTTATTCAAGGGGTACAGGGAATACAGTGACCTCAAGGGGAAAAAGGAGATCAAGGTAATCCTGGAAAAAATCCAGAGTTTAATCTTGGGCAGACTCATATCCAGTGGAGATTACAAGGCGAAAGCCAGCGAAAGAACCTCATCCCTTTTGCATTGATCACCTGACCAGCAGGGAGCGGAACTGGGGATATGCTCAAATCAGAGAATTTAGCAGGACTGACTAATAAAGCGCAAGCGAGAAGCAACCTTGAGGTCTACAGCAAGGCTGAGGTAGATGCACAGTTTAGTACCTCTAAACTCATAGAAGTCAATGTAGCTACTGCACACAACATCCAACACAAAATCGGAACGACAGCGAGTGGTAACTATATCCCAAAAAAGTGAGATCAATTACTGGTCAACTTTGTAAATGGAACTCAAGCCAGCCAGCCAACCCTCAATATCGATGGTAGTGGGGCAAAGCATATCCGTGCTGGATACTACAATGTAGGGACGAATATGCTGAATTTGCATAGAAACCCCAACAGTAATATCAAAGTCCAACTCTGGTATGATGGGCAGTACTATCAGATGTTCGGTGCTGGACATAACAATACCTACGCAGAAATTCCTGAGGCTGAGATCAGCAATGCAACACTGGCAACGGGGAGGCTCGTGAGCGGAAGAAGACTTGTCAAAATTAAAGAGCATTTTGAGAGGAATGTGCCAAATCCTACTGCTCCTAATCACTCTGCTAATAAAAAGTATGTGGATGAGAAGGTAGCTAGTGTCTCAGTGCCTGATGTCTCAGGACTGGCAACGAAACAGGAGTTGCAGAATGGGCTTCAAGGGAAGGCAAATGCTAATCATAGTCATAGCATCAATGGAGTTAGTGGACTACAGGATGTTTTGAATACTAAACAGTCTACTGCTCAGAAAAATCAGGCTAACGGATATGTTGGCTTAGATGCAAATAAAAAAATTGATCCTGCACTCTTGCCAGTGATAGCAACGGTAGAGACTGTTGTGGTAGCAAATAAGTCTGCAAGATTAGCTCTGACAACAACACAAGTGCAGAAAGGCGATTGTGTAGTCCAGTCTGATAATGGAGAAAGATGGGTGCTGAGTGGAACAACACCAAGTAGTGAGTCACATTGGACACTCGTAGCGGATATTACCCCAGAATGGAGCCAAATTGCTAATAAACCTACAGCGTATACTCCAGCTAGCCATACCCATACCAAGGATCAGGTAGGGCTAGGAAATGTAGATAATACGAGTGATGCTACTAAAAATACAGCACCAGCGATGCTCACAAATAAGACGATCAATGGAGATGTTAATACTATCACTAAAGTAAACAGTCTAAAAAACCTGAATGAGAATACAGAATTGAAAGTCTGGGCTGGTACTCAGCAACAATATGATGCAATTGTGACTAAAGACCCAAATACGCTTTATCTCATAAAAGATACCTAATGCCAATCCAATTATGAGATAAAGCTCTACAAGCAATAAAACTATGAGATATGGCTATTAGTACTGCCTATCTCGGAGAACAGAAACTCCGACCTACTGGCTATCAATATCATCCTACCACGCAAGATTTTTACTATTTGCCCCTTAGGCAGAATAGTCAAAATCTTTCTCCTAGTGGTAGACCTAGCTCTGAGTCAGGGAGTATTAGCTATATTGGTGGATATGCAGACATCAATAAAGCTATCATCAATATCGATGTCCCAAGAGGAGGATGGAAAACCATCTCACTATGGATACAGCCTCATACCAGTGAGTTTGTAATAGGGATGTCAGGGAATGACTATAGTAATGAGTACCTTTTTAGTGTAGATATGAACCAAAATAGAATTGCGCTCTGATCCAGTGGATATTATACTCCTAGATTTAATACAAATGCCTTTGAGTCTCATAAATGGCATCATGTTGCCATACAAGAGGGCTATGGAAACTGGAATCATAACATTTATGTGAACGGTGTAAAAATCCTCAATAATAACTCTAACTACAGTAGTTATTGACTCAAAAGACTTGTATATCGGAACTACCAAGGGCGTATGGCTGAAGCAATCATCTCAGCGAAAAAACGAACTGATCAAGAAGTGATCGACTACTATAATCACACTAAAGAAGAATTTGGACTTTAACTTTTATATTACTTAAACACTAAACACAATGGAAACAACAAGCTTTGCAGTTACTAAGACGCTCTTTGGAGGGCTGACTATTGGGGCGATTCTCGACTACTTTGGAATGAGAGGAGATGTAATCATCATTCTCTCCGCACTGATGTTATTGGATTATATCTTAGGTATTACTCATGCAGTATATAATTGAGGAAAGGTCAGTAGTACCAATATGTACAAATGACTCTGAAGAAAATTGACGAGATGGGGGCTCCCTTTCATAGGCGTGTTGATTCTCAAAGGAGCAGGTATTGAGAACACCAAACCCCTCTCAGACACGATAATGGCAATGCTGGTCATCGCTGAGGGTTACAGCATCATCCGTCATATCTACAACATCAACACCGGGAAAGACCTCCCTGAGATGGATGTGTTTGACATCCTGATGAGGAAGCTCTGAGAATTTCTGCTCAGCAAGACTCCTGAATTACCAAAAAAACCTTTAGACCCTAAACAGTGAGAATAATGACCTACAAGCGAAGCTGACTCAAATTCATCCCAGACCAAGGAGAAGAGGGAAGCTGTACCGCTTTTGCCCTCTGTAACATCATAAATTGATACAAAGACCCTAAGCGGAAAGCCGTAGGAGGAGAATGGGAGTATTTGGACTGAGCGAGTTTTTTTGAACTCGTAAACTCAAGGTATCCAGCAGACCTACAGGGAGCGTTGACTCCTGATATGGCTCTGAAGTATGCCAAGGATGTGGGCTATATCGCTGCCTATCGTTCACTGACTAAAGAACAGATGAAGGCTGCGACAATAAAAAAGCTCTTGAAGTCTGGTTATTTACTCCTAGTCGTCCTCACAAAAGTAGACCGAGAGACGACCAAGGATATGGGGATGCTCACGAGGAGAACTACCTCAGGGGGATTTGCCCATTCTGTTTGTGCCTGTGATCTTGATGAGCTAGGAGATGTGAAGTTTGTTAATTCACGAGGAGAAAATTGGGGAAGAGGTGGCTATTTTTCTGCTCCTGATGAGGAGCTGGACTACTGCCTTTCTCAAGCCTATGTCGTGCTTGATACCGATGATACGGTAAAAATGAGCAAACTCTTGTACAAAAAGAGACTCTGGGATGCTGTACAGATTATCTCCAATCAATGGAAGTACGGAACTGATGAGGAGAAAAAAGCTATGAATTTTGCTAACTCTATGCTCCGCAAGGTTTGTCTCCAGCAAAATCATCAATGGAATATGAGCAAAGAGCAGGTGCTAGATTTTGTGCAGAAAAATTTTTAGTTTCTACATTCAAAAGTATGCTAAGAAAATATGTAGACTTCAAAAAGAAGTGGCTCAATAAGCGTATAGACTATGACAGAGCATTCAAGTATCAATGCGTAGACTTGATCAAACTGTACTGCAGTCAAGTCCTCGATATGGGGACGATCTGAGCTTTGGGGAACGCTAAAGAGGTGCATAAAAATAAGCTCTTCAAAGGCTGGAAAATCCTACAAGGTACAAGCGACCTGATGCAAGGCGACATCATCATCAGTACCAAAGGAAGATATGGGCATATCGCTATCGTTGACCGTGTAACGAGTGGGCAAGTCTTTGTCCTCGAACAGAACGGCTCAGGGAAGAACTCAGGGAACGGACTCTGAGAGAATGCCATCAGAGTCAAGGCTTATCCGCTGAATTTCTACTCAATCGTGCTGAGAAACGCAAAGATCGAGGAAAACTTCAGACAAGAGGCTCTCTATGTAGAGGCGATGATTAAACAGAGAACACAGGCGTATGATGAAGCCTTGAGACTCTTGAATGCGACGATTGAGTATAGTAAGGTATTGAAGAGTTAGGTTTTTAGATTTTTAGGATGGGAAGATGTTTGATTATAATAAAGCAAAACAGCAGTTTGAGGCTCTGAATCAACAGCAGAGGGATCAATTTATGAGGCAGAATGCAAAGGATGCAAACTTTAGGAAGTTTGCTGAGAGGTATAATCAGGAACTACAGGGACAATCTCCTCAACCACAACCAGCACCTCAACAGACTGCTCCTGTACAGGAAGTTCAGCAAAGTCAACCGCAGTATCAAGAGTCTCAGCAGACTCAGCAACAAGAAGTCCAAAGCCAATGAGCAGTGCAGGAACAAACAAGTCAACAATCAACTCAACAGTCCACTGAGCAACAAGGACAAGGAGCTCCACAGTTTGGCTATCAAACGGATGAGGTGTATAGAAAGCAAAGAGATGCACATATTGCTCAGACCCTCTATACCCAAAATCCCAATAGCTTTGACTATAATACAGTGTATAGATATGTAAGGAGTGAGGCTCAGGGGGTAAGCGATCGTGATATTCATAACACTGTGAGAAATATCCAATCTCAATACCTCCAATATGGAAGACTAGGAGCAATGAGGACTGGAAGTGTGGAAAAATTGAGAGAGGGACTACTGAATGGGCAATATAGTCAGTCAGATTTAGAACTTTTGAAAACCCAAGACCCTGAGAGGTATAATGAATACTTGGCTTATGAAGAGAAAATGAATGCAATGTCTAATGCTAAGCATAATGCAATGGTAGGACAAAAACTTATGGATGGGGAAAGCGTCAAGGAAGAAAGAAAGCAAGAAGAAATTTTGATAGAAAAAGCAAAAGAGTATTTAGGAGTTGTTGACTATAAAGAAGAAATTATCGAACAGTACAAGGAAAGTCTCAAAGCTCCTGAAATCCAGAAGCATAAAAACAAAATGCTGGATGCTCAAAGGGAGATGGAAGAGATTGATGATAGTCTCGATACCCTCAGGGAAGATTTAATGAAGCAGTATCCTGGAATCCCAAGAACTCAGCTCAATGCAATCCTGCAAGATAGGAGCTACAAACTCCTCAAAAGAAAAAATGAGCTTCATAGAGACTACATCAGATCAAGAGGAGAGGTACAATTTGCAGTAGATATGGCAGGGAAAAATTTAGAAGCTGATCTTAAGGGGATAGAAATCCAAAGAATGGAGCTGAGTGATAAAATGCAGGCTTTAGGCTTTGCAAAAGGGTTGATGGAATTTGAAACCCCCCAGCAAAAAAGGGATGCAGAGCTAGAACAGATCAGAAAAAAAGCTGAGCTTCAGGCTGAACTCTCTGACATCAACTCTAAAGACCCAAAGATTCAATTTAATGCAGTGATGCAAGCATTGGAGCCATACTATAAAGACTTTGGCTCAATTATTCTCAGACCTCAAGCCCAAGCAGCTCAAGATATTATTGAGCAAGCAAAGAGGGAAAAGATCAGCGTAGGAGAGGCGATGAGAAAGAATTTTACTGAGCCATTGCAAGGGAAGAGTGGATATAAAATGCTGATGAATAGGCAATATGGGATCAGTAATGAGGCGAAAGCTCCTCAATTAGTAGATATTGGATGACAAAAATACGAGTATGATCCAGTAACTCAGCAATACAGGCTTCCACAACTGGAAGTAGGAGGAGAGTTTACAGACTATCAAATGAAGGGAAGAGCTAATAGACACAATAATCCCACTGCTATGACTACTGACGTGGCTAAATCGCTGGAGATGGTAGAGGGTATAGATTATGTAAGAGGGGATCCATTTATAGACTCAAAGGGAAGTACTTTATATACTGCAAAACTGTTGGGTAATGGAGTAGAAGTTACAATGAACGCTTTTGATAAAATAGCAAATGATCCGAATAGGAGCATCTTTTATAATCAAGAATGAAAGAAAAGATGGACACATACTGGGATGAAGGATGAAGATTGGCTTAGTCTTTCTCAAGAAGACAAGGCAAAGGTAATTCAAAGAATGTATTACAATGAAGAAAGACGAGATAGAAGGAATTTTTGAGCGTTTGGCTATAGTGTTAGTGGAGCTTGAGGGTATGTAGAGACTAGAGCTGAGCTATATAAAGCATACCTTTCTAATGGAAAACTCCCCTCAGATGGAAAATTAAAAAGTATGGGGATATCTTTGGATCAATTTACTGAACAAGCATATGCTTATCAAGAAGCTACTGGAACAGTATCTGAAACCAAAGAGCAAAAATCTGAAATTACACAGCTGAGAAAAGAGTTTAATAATCTGCCTGAAATCAAGAATTTTAAAACGGTTCAAGGAATGTATAATACGGTAAAAAGTGCTTCAACCTTAGGAACAGCTGCAGGAGATATGTCGTTAATCTTTGCTTATATGAAAATCCTTGATCCAAATTCTACTGTAAGAGAAAGTGAGTATGCTAATGCACAAAATGCTTGATCTGTCAGCGATAAAATCTTCAATCTTTACAATAGGGTAATAGATGGGACAAGGCTCACTCCTACTCAAAGAGCAGATTTCTTGAGATCATCACAGGCTTTATATAATGAGTATGCAAAAACCTATAATGAAAGATTAGAGGAGTATAAAAGTTATGTAATAGGAGGGGGAAATAGTGAAAGAATTGGCGTATTTGCTCAAGTTGCTTGAGTAAAACGAGATACTGCAAAACAAGTGGCTGATAAATTAAGCTCGTTAAGTGGTAGTCAAGTAAATGTGTGAGTAGGCGATGTTTCTCATATCCAAAATCATTTATCCTATATTGTATGATAATGAATGAACAACAAAAAACAGCTTTATCTATTCGCTTTCCGTGATTAGATGAGGGGCAAATCAAAAGACTACTAGAAACTGTTGATGCTATGGGTTTTTCTGACCCTTTACAAAAAATAGAAAAACAAAAACAGTTGTATCAACAAGTTTTGCCTTTAGTTAAAGAAAAAGAACAAAAGATAGGAAGAATGGAGGTGCAGAACCAGCTTTTTAATCAAAAAATGTCTACACAATCAACACAAGATTTTGTAAAAAATGATGTTACATTAAGAATTTCTGAGTTTGCAGATGTATTTAGATCACTATATCATATTCCAAGCACGGTGTCTGATGAGTTGATTTTAACTACTTTTAAGGAGGTTGATCCTGATTTTCAGGAAAAACTAACCAGGTATCTTAATGGGGATAAAGGGGTATTGCAAGAACTGGGAATGATAGAGCAAGAGGATGTGCATCAGTGGGGAGGTGGGAGTAAATTTTGACTCCTTAGACCTCAAGAAGAGCAGGAGCGAAACGATAATCTCTTTGGAAAATTAAAAGCAACCGATGAAGCAACAACGGTGGGTGGTGTACTAAAAGAGTTTGGGATAAATACCCTAAAATCTACTGTGAATCTCGCTTCAGATATGGGAAATTTTTTTGCTAATCCTTGGGATGGTCTTAAAGGTTTAGGAAAATGAGTATTGGGAGGTGTTGCAAATGCTGTAGGTGTTGATGATCGGCTTGCTGAGGGATCGGACTTTTGGTCTGGTGTTAATGAAACTGCTGATGCTATGGGGAGTGCAATTGCAGAGAGATATTGAAGTCGAGAGAAATTCAGCCATACTGCTTATACTGACCCTGTAGGAGTTATTTCTGATATTCTGAGCGTCCTTTCTCCTGTATCGTGAGCTCTAAAAGCTGGGGTAAATGCTGGGTCAAAAGGAGCTCAATTTGCCAAACTGTCAAACACTGCTTCAAAACTCTCTAAAGTAGGGAAAGTGGCTGGAGAAGTAGCGAAAGTGGCTGATGCTGTAGACCCTGCAAATATCATGATGAAGGGAGCAGGGAAAGGTCTTAGTTATTGACTCTGAAAAGCAAAAGATTGAATAATGGCTCTTGATCTCTGAGAAAAGGCAAAGAGTATTATTTCTGGACTCGATAAAGATACAAGGAAAGGTATTCAGAATAACCCCTATGTATCGGAATATCGAAAAGATGCAAAGAATATCATTGAACAACATGGTGTTCCTCAAGATATTAAGGAAATTAGCAGACCACAATATGAAAAAGTCGGTTCGGATTTACTCAATGCTATCAATCGTGCTAAGGAAGCCTTTTCAGAGTCTTGACCTCTTTATCAGAAAATTAGGGAGGTTAATACAAAGGTAGATATTACTCCAGCTCTTGATGAGATTAAAGAGATTTTGGAGAAACACGATATTAAAGTTTTAGAAAACTGATCTTTGGATTTTGGTTATAGTTCAATCGTGAAAAATGAGGATATGCATGCAATCTCAACGCTCCTCGATAGAGTAAATGGTGGTCTTGTGAACGATGCAAATACTATACTTAATCTCCGTAAAGTATCTGATCAGCTGAGTAAATGGGATAGTGGAACGACAAGTGAGGGGATGAAAGTGATTAGAGATATTAGATGAGCAATAGACAATGTAGCAAAAGGACAAATACCTGGACTTGCAGAATTAGATAAGCTTTATAGAAAAAGAATTGATGATCTTAACCAAATCCAAGAAGGAATTGTCTATAGACAAGGAGATAGAAGAGGGCAAATTAGAGATAATTTTAATCAAATTATAAAAACGATCTGAGGGGAGAATAGAGCAAGAATGGCTGAAAGACTTAGTGAGATAGCTCCTGATCTCTTGGAAAGAGTAAGTGCAATCCATTGAGTAGAAAAGCTAGCAAAAGCCTATACTAATACTCCTAAATTATCAAAACTGATTTCTCCTATATCCTGAGCCGTAGGACTCGGATACCTAACTAATTCTTGGACTGGAGCTGCGGTTGGTGCTTTGGTTTCGTATTTTTGAGATTCGATTTTTTCTAAAATCTCAAAAGCTCATCTTGATAAAATCGCTTCTAAAATGTCTCCTGAAGCTTTAATGAAATTAGAAGAAATCAATGAAAAAATAGCTAAGAGAACTATGCTTAGTGAAGCAGATAAAGCCCTTCTTAATAAGATTAAATCAGACATAGAAGGTTGAAAAATTAACACTCAAAAAAACCTACCGCAGGGGAAAGAGCCCACATCGGTAGATTTAAAGGACTGATTGGGTGGTAGAAGAGCCACAGCCAACCAGTCCGATAATGTAAGTATACATAATTCTGATAAGAATGCAAATCAATCGTATAGAAAAATAGATGGTCGTGAAATTAGATATTGAAATTGGACGGATATTAGAAGCTGAGACTTCAAAAAACGACAATTCTCAAATAAACACCAACTTTCTCTAACAGAGAACCTGAAAGGGAAAACTCATATCGTGGAAGCTATCAAACTTTGAGAACTAGAAAAAGGAAGTCTCGCCCAAGTACCAGCTGAGGCGTTTTACGATGGAAAGGTAAGACCGCTAGAACTTACTACTGAAAGATATGAAAAAATCTTCCAAAAACACTGACCTTTTAGCCACGAAAACCTGATCGCTACAGCGAACGACTGGGACTATATGGTTAAAAATCTTAATGACGTAGAAGGACATATTAACCTTATCAAAGAGTTACCTGATGGGGATTCACTATTAATAGGAGCAAAAAGGGAGAATGGTGCAGTTGTGGTTACGCATTTTGAACCTACAAAATCACTGAAAAAAGTGTTGGATGATGCAAAAAAGAATGGTGGAGAAGTGATAGAAAGGGGTTTAGGTAAGCTCCGTGAAGCTGCAAAAGACAAAATCACTCTCTATAGAGGAATCAAAGAATGAGGGCAAAAAAAATTTAGCTTTGATGCTTATACCGATAGCAAGAAAGTAGCACAATGATATTGAGAAAAGATTATTTCTCAAACAGTAAGCCCCCAAAAGCTAGCTGACTTTAGCAATCCTAGTGATGAACTTCTGCAAATTATTAAAGATAATCGGAAAGGAGCAGAATGGTATGATCTAGAAAGATTGAGAGGTGTTGCTACAGCTAAAAAGTTTACTATGGGGACAAATATGTATGAAATCTTTGATGATGCGAATGTAAGAGAAGCTCTAAAAAATAAGTGATATGATTATGTTAAATTTAATGATTTTGGGAAAGACTTTAAACCTCATGCTACTTACTTTTCTCTAAAAAGTATAGATGCTCAAAAAATCTCTAAGCTGATTTGAAATTCTCTGGAAAACAAGTATACTTGAGTAAAGCCAAATAGACTAGAAGGGGATAAACTTTCCCTCAAAGAAGCTGAAACACTCCTTACAAAAAACTGAAGAAATCTGAATGAAAGAATAATGATTGGGATTGATCAGGCTTGAAATCTTGTTTTAGAAGATGGAAGGCATTTATTAGAAGCTTATAGAAAGCTTTGAAAAGAAATCCCTTTAGAAAAGCTTTGATTTATAAATGATAAGGCGGAAAAGCTCTTTGGTAAACTTTACTCAAAATAAATGCTATGCAAACTTGCTGGATACTAGATGATCAATATGGGGAAAAGATTTATAAAGAAATCAAACATCTTTTCCCTGATTGGGAATATCCTGTAAAAAAGAACATCAAAAGTCCGCTTCTTTTCGTAGATAAAATAAAGAATTGAGCTATTATTTTGCTTGATAACTATTTCCCTTGATCTGGATGGGAAGAAGCTCTAGGAAATGATTTCTTGTGAGAACTTATACAGAAAAAGAAAGAAGTTAAAATTGTTTGTATTTCTGACTACGGAGAAAGGTTGCTAGAAAAGTATGAGAATTGGGAGAAAGCTTATACAGAAGGTTTGATTGTATGATTTGTAAAAAGTAAAGATTGATTTGAGATAGGGGAAGTGTTTTTAGAGAAGTAATGATTTTGAAAATCTGACGATTAAGTCAGATTTCTTTTTATTTTTTTGCATCCTTTTTTCCTTTTTTGTATGCTTCCTCAAGCATAGCTTTGAGAGCCCATACAGGTATATCATGAAAGTCCTCTGAGTCAGAGTGTTGTGTCTCTAAGGTAGGAATTCCATAAGCTTGAGCGATTGCTTCTAGTTGTTTTTCCATAGGTAAGTATTGGTAAATAAATAATAACACTAGTAGCTTACTTACTACCTCTGTTTATTCAAGTCTTTTCTTGAGTTTCTTTGCTTCTCAATTGGACTTATTAGGTTTTTGTGGTATATGTATTTTTGATTGCATAAAAAAAGCCCCTCTCATCGAGGGGTGTACACGTACATTGGGGAGTGTAGTGATTAGGGGGAGGATTGCAAGGGGGGATTGATCAAAAAAACTCTCTTCAAGAGGTAAGAGAGTTTTTAGTTTTTTACTTTTCTTTTTTTACTGTCTGTTTTACAGATTTTAGTCTTGGTCTGATTTTTTGTGCTTCTTTTGTAATACTCTCCTCTGAGATAAGTACCTTTGGTAGGTAATTAAGTGCTAACGGATCACGAGTTTTGAAGTAATTGTCTGCATAGTTATTAAACCATACATCAAATACAAATTCTCTAAACACAGGCAAAGCAGAAAGAGGATACATATACGCTTCTTTTTCTTTTCCATCAGGGAAAATATGCACATATGTTTGTCTTGTTTCATACCATTCAGGGTATTTTTCTTTAAGGAATTTTGAGAATACAAGTCCTACAGATATGTCTGGCATCATTTGCTTGCCATTTTGAGCCTTATCTGGAATTTGATAGCCTACTTTTTCTAATTCTCCATAAACTGTAATAAAGAGCTCTCCAATTACCGAGAAGTGTGTTCTTGGGATATGATGGATATTTGCTACAAACCTTTGAATAAAGTTCGGTAAGATAGAGCGATCAATTTTCCCATAAAATCCTTGTTTCCTGATCTGAGGTAATACCTCTTCATAAATCCATTTCTCAAACTTCTTTGCTCAAGGTTTTTTTGAAGAAGTAATTAGTCTGTACACATTCGGCTCATCGATCAGAATGTAGTTCTGTTCTCCACTTGTACTAGGGGTATACCGTTTTGTTATACCCCCTTTATCACAGTGTTTGTTTATTGTTGCACTTGTGTTTTTGTATCATAAAACCCTTGCTACATCGCTAGCGACAAACCAAGTTTTCCCATTGATTTCAACCATTCTCACATCTTGAAAATGGTTTTTTTCTTCCTCATATTGAAGAAGTCTTAATTGATAGTTTCACATTTTCCTTATCAAAAAAATAGATAAAAGTTTCAAAAAAATGGCTTCTTTCTACATCCCTATCTATTTTAACTGATTTCCTCTTGAATTATATAAGCAATTTTGTATAAAAGAATTGTAAATTTTCTTTTGAAAAATTTGCAAAAATAATAAAATCAATTATAATCAATATTGATGTAGCTGGCGGGCTACATTTTTTTGACGCTCAAAATTGAGCATAGTGGGATTATAAAATTTTATATTTTATTTGCAAGTGAAAGTCACTCTTTCAAAATGAGTGCTACGAAAAACCTCCTGCCCACTAGCAGGAGTTTTCTTTAGTCTTCTATTTTTTCACAAAGCCAAGCGTTAAGCAGGCTTAGATCATCTAGTTCCTTACATTCACACAGATAGACTTTATCTAGGACTTGCTCAATAATTGTATACTCATAGTCTCGCCAATGGAAGTGACGACCTATAGCGCGCTCAGTTTTCTCTATGTATTTTTGAGTATATCTTACCCTATCTCAGGGCTTAAAGTCTGATTTCATTCTTTTTTTAATCAATCAAGATAAAATCCCCACTCACTCAGAACTTCTCTGAAATCTCCTTGCGTGTGAGTTGTGGTCTGAGTTTGCGAACAGTTTTCCGTAAATCAACTTCAAAAGTTTTTCAACTTTTGAAATCTCCTTCTTTGTGCTTGGAAACGCAAGCATATGCAATTCAAACCTTTCAAGGGATTTTATAAATAAATATTCTTTTATACCATTTGTCAGAAGACCAATCCCATACCTCAATTTCCTCTCCATACTCGAACTCAGGTTCTTCAGGAACGAGTTCAAGGTTTGCTTCATATTCGTTTCAGTAACATCTATCCTTATATTTATATGCAACAAAATCATCCTTAATACCTATCACTTCCACTCAAATCACTTCAAATTCAAACACTCTATAATTTCTATTTTCTTTTGAGGCTATGGCTTCCCTTGTAAGCCTAACCTTATCTCCTACTTTGAATTTCATAATTTCTATTTGTAAAAAGTAAAATAAATCAGATTTAGTTTTCTGTTTTTATATTATCTATGAGGAATTGAGCCAGCTCCTCCTCAGGAACGAGTGCTGATTCTAGGAGTCGGTATTGTGCCTCATTTGATTGAATACTCCAATCGCAATCAGCTCATTCAGGTCAATAAGTTGGGTTCAATGTTCGCTCTCCTGAGCTTTGTTTTATCATCTTATTATCGTATACAAACCGCCACAGTCAGCTCTCTAGACTCACGAGCCACCTCAAATCAACATAAAATCAGAATCACTCCTTACAATTACAATAAAATACTGTTTTGCCTTCTGATTTTGTAAATTCTTGATCGAGTTTGATTGAGACAACCTCTCTGTCTTTAGGCTTCCAGCCTTGCTGGATGAGAGAGTTGAGGAGGCTTTCTAGTTCTTGCATAATTGTTAGAAAAAAAGAAATAAAAGTCTGAATTAGATTACACTCCCAAATTTATCAAGGAGATCGGTTACATAATCTATACAGTGATCAGGTTGCTCATCTAATGGTTTGGTTTTATGTTTCCATATATTGAGGAGCCTCAAATTAAGTGCATCTGAACCTTTAAGAAGTTTTTCAATATCCTTCCCCTGATCTATGAGGAGGCAGATTTTTTTATCTAGCCAATCTAGCACATCTCATATCATTACAGGGTGTCAGATGATTTCTTTGATACTTCTTCTTGAATCAAGGTTGATCCATATTGAATTTTTTAGATCATATTTTGTTGTGAATCAACATCGTCTTCCCTGAGGATAAGGAATGGTACAAAACGAAGTTCAATTATTTACAAGTTCAGAACAAATCATTTCTATTTTATCTTCACTAGTTTTTATAAGACATCAAAATGTTAACTCCTTATTCGCCATCTCTTTATAGATGACTTCTATCTTTTCTTTTTTGGTCATTTTCAATATAAATAAAGGTTAAAAGTCTGATTTAATGTGTTCGTGATGCCACGAATACATCTACTTCAGTAAGGAAATTAAAAAGCTGATTGGATCGTCCTTGACCGATAAAGTAATAATAACTCGGTCAGTCTTACTATATCCGTAGAGTGGATTGATAGGTAGTGTCTTGTCGTTCTCGACCAGCCAATGAATGAATCAGAATTTTTTGCATACTATCGTTTCTGCTGGCAACGAGGTATTGCCATCCATATTGAGGTTGGTATCAAACATTCCGTACTCTTCATCGTATCCAGTGAATTGAAACGGTTTTCCTTGTTTATACTCATTGAGTAAATTAAGTAGTTTTTCCATATTGTAGTGTAAAAAATAAATAAAACTGATTTAATCCTTGAACATCCCACGGAATATGTGAGCGATAACATCTACAGTCCGCCCATTGCCGAGCATCTTATAACGCTGAGAATTGGAGACTCATTCTGTATAGTTATCAGGTAGGGTTTGGAGTCTCTCACACTCAATAGGTGTGAGTCTCCTAAGATATTCTCTAGTTAGACACAATATATTTCCATTTACCTGACATCTGATTGTAGGAGACTTGTCTGCATGGAGACTTCCGCGGAAATAGCCGTGAGCTCTGTTGTACAGCACATCCCCAACCTCAGTTACGAGCTTTGGACTCATATTCTTGCCTATGGTATGGGCAAGTTCTGTGGTGAGGGTATTGCTTTTGCCTGTGATCTCATAAGATGGATTGAGGTACTTAATCATCATCTCTATTGCCTTGTCTGAGAGGTAGTACTTAGGGTCTACCTCAGACTCTAGGATGTCTCCTAGAAAAATTCCCTTATCTGCTGGCTGGCTGATGTGGACCTGGGAGTAGGTTCAGTCTTCATTCCTTTTCCCTACTCGGTAGAGCCTTTTTCTCCTCTGAGCTGAAACGAGAGCTGAGTCTATTTCTACTGGTTGGATGTTGAACAGGTGCTCAGAGATGATATTCTGCCGTTCCTGCTTCATTTTGACATTCTCCAGGAGGAAGTATCTAGGATGAGCTTCCTTCAGAATGCGAACGAACTCAAAGAAGAGCTTAGAGCGAGGATCCTCGAAATTGAGTCTCTTGCCCGCAGAGGAGAATCACTGACAAGGACTTCCTCCTATGAGGAGGTCAATATCTGTTCTCCGCATATTTGTGCAAAGTGGATCTGAATTAGGTTCTCCGAGTAGATAATATCACTGATGCTTGGTTCATCTCATATATCTATACTCACATTTGCTCACATCTCCTATATGGATGATGCTTGGGTAATTCTTTTTGCTAATTGTGATTGCATAGCGATCAATCTCGCTTGCGTAATAGCTAGCAACAGGTATCCCAGCTCTCTCTAGTGCTAATCTTCAACAACTCATCCCATCAAAGAGGGAGAGGACGGTTATTGGTTGCATTGTATAATATATAAGTATCTAAATTCAGCCCCTGAAGCTTTATATTTTTTTATTCTCTCAGTCTCTGGGAGACCTGTTGCAGCCATCAAAAAATTCTTCCATCCTGCAAGTTCTTGCAGGTGCTCTGGTCTATTCCTAGAATTCGTTCCGAATTCTTTATACATTTGAATTTGCTTGTTTAACCGAGCAATTTCTTTCTGAATTTTTTTCATTTTTTCAAAAAAGTCGTAAATCTCCAGAGGGAGAGCTTTAGGCTCTCACGGCTGATTGCCAACCTCTGCACATCTCCCCATCAGGGGAGAAAGCTGACTAATCTCTCCAAGTCAGAGCTTTTACTGCTCGCATCTGAGCAGTTTGTGCTTCTGTAATTGCTACTGAAGCGAGTCTTTTTAACTCAGGAGTAGCCTCTGAATCTCTGAGATTATTCATTGTGTCAATGATCTCAGCATAGAGTTCCTTGATTCTCTTGACTTTTCAATCTCCACTGGGATTGAAATTCAGTCCTACGGCTTTTTCTCCATAGGTTGATTCTTTTTCGTGCATTTGAATAGGTTGAAATAAAATAAGTAGATTACACCCCATCAGGGGCACGAAGAACCGTGGAAGCCTACAAGAGGAACAGCGACAGTTCTTGATGCCCCTGATAGTAAGGAGCTTTACTCTTTGATTCTGATATTTTTTGACTCTACACCAAACTTCTCAGCAATCTGCTCTAAAGTGAGCTCTGTGATCTGAGGAG
>JAUMYK010000056.1 GCA_030528665.1 bacterium | reverse complement strand
CTACCACCTTTCCATCAGGATCGGCATTCCCAATATGATAACCCACATTACATCTATATTCTCCATCACCTAATCTCTGATTATAGGTCCACTGTGGAGTTTCCCAAGCTCCATTTCCAGCAGGATTCCAGAGTGGAGGGAGCTTAGTTTTACCATTACTTGTAGCATTTGCAGGCAAAGCTGGCATATTCACATCCTCAACACAGAGACCAAAATTTTTAGCCACAAGAGAAAGTGGCACCCATTTTGAGCCATCCCATCCACACAGACCAGATTTATCTCCTTTTTTTGCTGTTAACATTCAACCTTTCCAGTCTGGAGTCACGGTTGGCAAACTATTAGAACTATTAGGCTGATAAGTTTTGATCCCCAACGGACCATTGATATCCGCTCTTACACGAGGATTATTGGTATTTACACCCAAACTTCCCTTGGTCGCATTGACATAAAACGCGCTACTATGCCCAGGAGCAAATTCCCCATCAGCATCTGACCATACAAATATCTTTTGCTTATCTCCAGCTTTGATATTATTTCCGATCAGCACAGTATTAGACGCTGAGGTAGCACTATTTTTACCAGCAAAAATGACCGCGTTATTGATGCGTTCACCATTGATAGCATTACCCTCTCCAGCAATGATAGCTACCTCACCCTTAGGCTGATCGCCTGCAATCCTCGAACCACTAGCCGCAACTACTGCAGCATTGCTCGCATTTTTCACTTCGACTGCATTTCCTCCAGCGATAAAAGCATTACCAGCATTTTCAATACGATTGGCATTTCCTGCTATAATAGCTAAGTTTTTATTGGTAGTTTCATCAGTATCTACAAAAACCCTATTCGCAGTTCCCCCAATCACCGTAGAAGACTGAGCCTCATTACTACTAGGAGAAGTATTTGCATCCCCAGAAGTACGCACCACAATCGATTCCATATTCACATCTCCCTTGATAACTACTCCCTTGAGACTTTCATCCCATCCAATCACGACCTTTTTGGTAGGATCATTAGGATTGGCAGGATCATAAATTTCCATCTCCTTAAGGTACTGCACGATATTGTCAATCCCTTGTACCCTGAGTTTAGAGGTATCATTAGGTGCTGAGGTTACAGGATTGAGCTTTCCTAACCCATAAATACCTAGCCCCACCAGTAGCACACATCCCAGTGCAAGAGAGGCATTCCACAGCCCTTTCATTTTTTGCATTTTTGTTTGTCTTGGCATCTTTTACGATAATCGTATAAAAAGCTTTTAAAATTCTGAATACTACTTTAAAATATACTCATTTCATCAGATTTGTCAATTTTTTTAACAAGATTTTTTTTCTTCCACAAAAATAAGTCCACTATGGCAGTTCTACAGGAACACCAGCACGCTTGGTAGGTCTTGCTCCACTCATAATATCTCCCTGCTCATTAGCGAGTTGAGGAGTGGTCTTGAGTTGAGGTACCACCCCTATTCTAAATGGGAAATCTTCTGGCACATAATAGCCCTTGATCTTGGAGAGACATTTTTGTACATTTGACTGCCAATTGATCGGACTCGAAGCATAAATTTTCCCATCACTATTACCATATCTTGAGAGCTGTTTGATCGTATGATAGCCTCCTAAGTACTGATTATTGAGGGTCAAGGGAATCAGCCTCGCACCATTATAGGGATTATCATAGGCGATACGATCTCCTCTATCATTATTCCCAACATTTCAGATATTATTGGAAGTAGAGAGAAACTTGCCAAGCGTCGATTCTGCAAAAGCAATACAGATGACCATATCCCTATCAATATGGGTACCAGCGACCACCTGATCCCAAAAACTCAAATCCCTATACACTCCTACCGCATAATGATTCAAAAAAGTCTGACTCCTCTGATCTACCGTATCTCCTTTGATCAGAGCAAGCTCACTCACATCGATCGGTCTGACATAGTGATCGTTAAAATATTTGAGCCTATATTCCTCAGGCAAGACCTTTTGCTTATCAACCACCACACTCAAATCCAATACTGTCAGAGGATCAATCGCTATTCCATCCTTGAAAATCTGAAAGGTCAAATTTGGGGCTTGTTGAGTAAATCCAGCTCATTGTGTACCTTGTTCGCCACCACTCTGCCCAATAAACTGTCCTCTACGCACAATTTCTCCTGGCTGTACCGCGATCTCATTCATATACGCATAACTCGAAATATAGCCTTCCGTATGTGCTATTACCAACCAATGCACAGCTCCTGAGAGGACTTCACTATGATAAACCACCCCATCTCTCATCGCATACACTGGTGTCCCCTGCTCCAGCGCCAGTTGCAATCCAAGATGCTTTACGCCATATTCCTGTTCAAACTCTGGATCCTTAAAAATTCTCAAGATCTCTCCTACAGGATAGGCAGGCCAAGCTACAGGTGCTTGCTCCTCTCCTTGTCTCATTTGCTCCACATTTTCTAACGCCTCACTATAGACAAAATTCCCCTTATGCTGTGCTTCCAAAATTTCTGCTACCAAATTTCCAATACGCTCATTAAAAACTTGAAATTCTGACACAAAACCACTTTCTACGAGACTATCCAGTTTCTTCTGATTATAAAGTGTCATAAAATTAGTAAGATAGACCTTTTTTTGTTGTAATTTATTGATCTCAGTGACATAGTGAGATAAGGTCTTGTGTGTCCCCGCCTTGAGTGCAGTCAAACGCACAACAAGCTCAGATTTCTCTTTTTCTTGAATACTTGCCTGCTTGAGCAAATCATTGATCTGCAAGAGTAAGGCTTGCAAAGTATCATTTCACGCCAAAAGCTGTGGCATCGCATTTGACTTCATAAAAAGCTTAAGCTCATCAATCTGCTCACCTTGCTCATCATAGAGTTCTCTCTGCATCTTGTAGACCAACACCAAAAGCTGACTGAGATACTGCTTTCCAATCTCTAAATGCTGTTTGGTCATCTGCAAAGTCTCCAGTTCTGCAGTCAATTCCTGTTTATATTGATAGAGCTGCTGCAAGAGCTTGGTAATCCTCATACTGGAATTATCAATATCCTGGATCACCTTGACCATTTCACTTCTAACCTCCTTATATTTCTGATCCAATCTTCCATTTTTCTTCTCCTTTTCAGCCTTGTCCATCTGCCCAAGCTGCTGTCTAAACCCAAACAAACTCAGCCTCAAATCCGCAACCTCATCCACAGCAGACCTAAATACCTGATCCTGAAGCAAAGCCTCCTGCTGACTCCCAGCCCCATTGACAAACAAAGGCATACTGCCTAGCATCAATACTCCACTCCATAAAAGCCACATCTTTTTCTTAGCAATCATCTCACACTCATAAAATAAAAATCACTTCTAAGTATAACTACTTTTCTAAAAAAAAGAAATAATTCTGACTACCAAAACCCTCATTCTTGATGACATTTCACGATTTCGTGATACCGTATCCCTTCAATAAACAATTAACAGTGAACAAAATAGTTAAGAATTAAGAGTGATGAGCTTTAATTTTTCGTTATTTCGGACTCAGTCTCCTCGTCATTCCGGACTTGATCCGGAATCTCATCCGCTTACTAAGATGCTGAATCAA
>JAUMYK010000013.1 GCA_030528665.1 bacterium | reverse complement strand
CTCAAGAATCCTGATTCAATACAGGGATCATGCCACTTCGTGATGTCTGCAATAGTAAGGTCATCACTGGGCATCTCCTGATTTGTGAAAAGCAATAAAAAAGGAAAAAGAAGTCTGATTTTTCGACCTCTTTTTTTCTATTTTTGTGCCCCACTATCAACTATAACAAAGCTAGTACCTTTTCATCTCTTCCTTGTACCTGACTATCATTTCCACCACCTTTGAGTCCTACTTGCTGAGCAAGCAACTTAGCAGAAACTCATTCTTTAGCGAGAATCAAGAAGTTTCCCTGCTCATTACCAATTAAAACATTTTTCCCGGACCATCTCTCCTTTGCCAGACCTACAAGCGCTTTAAAATTCAAATCTGCAGGTACTTGCATCACAATATCAAACTGCTCAGTAGCACGATGTGGCTGAGCATGAAGAACTGAGATCATCACCTTCATCTCCATAGCTTCAAGTTTTGCCCTTGCATCAGCAAATTCTTTAACAACTTTATTGGCTTTTTCAAGGAGTTGCGCGATGGACTTGACTTCGAGGGTTTGGGCGAGATTCCAGAGTAAGGTAGTCTGATTTTCAATTTTTTCAACGACTTTGTGTCCTGTCACTGCGGTAATTCTTTTGATCCCAGATGCTACCGCCTCCTGAGACACGATAGTAAATGCACCAATCTCTCTGGTATTAGCAACATGGGTTCCTCCACAGAGTTCAATGGAAAGCACTTCTCCATAGCTTGCAAAATACTCAGCATTGTCATCATGTTGCATTTCCTGCGGAAGTTCATCATTTACGATCTGAACAACACGCACCACATCGCCATACTTTTCTTCAAAAAACATCTTGGCTCCGAGCTTTCCTGCTGCTTCAATACTCATTTCTTCCACTTTTACCTCACGAGCGAGATAAATCATCTGATTGATCCTTTTCTCAATCATCGCGAGTTCCTGCGGAGTAAGCAATCTGTCTGCATAAAAATCAAATCTCAAAAAATCACTATCAACGAGTGAACCTGCTTGTTTGGTCTCTGGGAAAAATTGTGCCAATTCAGCATGGAGAAGGTGAGTAGCGGTATGCGCTCTCATTTTAGCATATCTTTGTGATGGATTAACCGTAAGTTTCATAATTCAAAAGAAAAAAATCTGAAAAAAACCGCATTTTGCCTTGTACAGCAAACCTGGGTAATACTGGACTCGAACCAGTGACCTCTTGCATGTCGAGCAAGCGCTCTAACCAACTGAGCTAATTACCCTGCTGATCGAAATATAGCGATTTTCCTCTCCTTTTCAATAGCTTCCTTTTGTAAAATCCTAAAAGCGCTTAATATTTTTCTATTTCTTCATCAAAAAATTCAAGTTGGATTCAGACTTTTTGGAACATTTCCTCACTTTCAGCTCAGGCATGATATTTTTTTTCACAGATAACCCTTTTGATACCGCAGTTTATAATCATCATAGCACAGGTTCTACAAGGCGTCATCTTACAATACAAGGTAGCTCCATCCAGTGCAATCCCAAGCTTGGCTGCCTGACAGATCGCATTTTGCTCAGCATGGACTGTTCTCATACAGTGCTGAGAGACACTGCCATCATTATGCTTGACTTCCTTGTAGAGATGCCCTACTTCATCACAGTGCGGCAAGCCCTTCGGCGCCCCAACATAGCCTGTCACCAAGATTTGATGATCTCTGGCAATTACGCAACCACTTCTGCCACGGTCACAGGTTGCTCTCTTGGCAATCGCACGACAGACCTCCATAAAATATTCATCTCGAGAGGGACGCAATCAGGAGTTGGACATCATCAGTAGGAAAAATGCAAATAAAATTCTGACTCTTTTGTAGCTATTGTAAAGTCTTTTTCAAGTTAAAAATAGCTTTTCTTTTGACAAATATATCCCTACTCACTATACTTGAGCTAAGATTTTATATTCTGCTTTTATGCTATGGAAGTTTGTTTTGATAGCAAAAAATATCTCGAACTGATGAGAAAGCTGCTCTTGGATAGGGCGGATCAGGTCGCTGGGAACCTCTATATTGCACTTCAGGGCAAGCTTTTGAAAGATGATTTTGCGAGTAGAATTTTGCCAGGCTATGAGCCTGATCTCAAAAAAAAGCTCATTGCTCAATTTAAGGCTGAGGCTGCAATTTTGGTCTGCATCAATGCAAATACCCTCATCGGCAACCATCTCTTTACCAAAAAAGCAATCCCTTGCGTACAATATCTCGAGTTTACCTTGAAGAGAATCGAGACTGCGACCGGAATTAAACCACAGTTGGTAATTACCAATATCAACATGGAGGATATGTATGATATTATCTTCAGCATCGAAGCTAAATTTCAGAAAAAAGGGTATCGCGTCTGGGAGAAGTACCAACAAAAGGGCTACCTTTCCAACAAGAGAATACTCAGCGAGATTGGACTTGGAGGAGATGATCATATTCCTCTCCAAAAAAAATTCATTTTTGTCACTGGGATTGGCGAGGAACACGAAAGCTTTAGAACCTGTATGAGTCAACTGTACCTAGATCAGGAAATTGGGATCAAATCCAGCTTTTGTATGTGGCAGACACTACCGATTCCAGAGCTTGCAGCTGAAGATCCGATCCATCAAGCACGATCTGCAAAAAATCCAGATAAAAAACTGATTCAAGATGGAGGCATATGCTTGGAAGAACGTACAACAAGTAATTTCATATTTCTCAAAAAAGTCCTTGGAAAATACCTCCCAAAAGACAATCTCATCCATAGCTACCAGCAGCCAAGCGATATGCTCCTCTGCCCAAGCTGGGAAGCACTCAGCAATCTCCCTACTGCCCAGCAAGCCGCTGAAAAAGAACTTGCTATCCTCAGTAAGCACTCCTCATAATAGTTGCCCACTACTCTATCTCATTAAACCTAGGGAAAAACAAGTATACTATATTATAAAAGGATTCTACCACTTTTTCGAGTCCTTTTTCTTGTTTGAGCATTTTTTCAGTAAGGATGCCCTCGAGCTTGAACATCTCGATTTCTACCTGTTTGCCTAGTGTCTGAAACTGAGGATCATTTGCCTGCGGATCATTACTACGGCGGAATGCCCAAAACAAGTCAGATTGACTTTCAGCAAATCTATTAAAAAGCTGACCACCTTTAGTCTTTTTGATAAGTTCAAGTTTTTCGAGGATATAGTCATCAATAATCTGGTTTACTTCCTGTTTTTCTGCTTTACTTAAGGAAGAAAATATAGGTCAAAACACAGGATGCTGTTCAAGATTTGAAAGATAGGGAATTGATTTTTTTGCATCCTCAATATTGAGCAAAATATTTTTGATTTGTTCGATTTCTTGTGGTTTCATAAGTTGGTCTCTAGCATACAAGGTAAAATACAAAAAATCCCTCACTGAGAGATCTTTTAAGTCGTATAGAGTATGATGATTTCTCGGTAAAAATCAAGCCTTTTATATTCCTCATCTGGCGAGGAACTGTACTAGCCTAATAATCACCAAAGCTAAAGTCACCACTACCAATCCAATCAAAGAGTATTTGATCCCCTTGCTCGCTTTTTGCTGGTATCCACTATCAGTAGGCGAAAGCACATAAAACAAGCCTGAGACAATTAAAGATGCAGTCACTACTGTCCCTATAAAATAGGTTGCACCAAGGATAATATCCTGCACAAAGACCATTACTGAGGTTCTCTCCTCGGGAGCTCTTCCCTCTTGGCGGATATCGAGAGCATCGTAGATTGAGAAACTGCAACTCCCATTCAGCATACAGTCGCTGCTAAGATTGATTCAAGCCCTCGCTGCTTTTTCCTGTTCTGCTAGTTGCTTTTCCATAGCCTTAAGTTCCTTATCTGTAATGTCTGGAGCTTTTTGAGGTATCCTCACATTTCCAGCAGAGATAGAAGGGTTTGGTGATGCAACAATTCACTGAGTTTGGACTGTGTCTACTTTTTGGTTTGCAGTCACTAACAAAGTAGTTATTGGACAGAATAACAATCAACACAACATTACTCCCTTGATCCAGCGAACGCTCATCTTGTACACAATAAAAAAGTAAAAAAAACTGACTCCTTAGCCAAGAAGGGCTAGAAATCCACCTGCAAGCAAGGAAATCAAAGCAATTACCAATACCACGATCGTAATTACTTTAAAGGTCTTATTTTTTTTCATAGCTAGAAAGAGATGAGAATATAAAAGTATGGTAAGCCTACTCTTTTGACACGAGAAATCAAGAAGTTTTACTCAAAAAGCGGAATGACCAGAGGAAATCAGAGTTTTTAATTTTTTTCCCCCTCAGCATCTACAAAAAGAGGTACTGATCAATGATATTGGCATCACTTGAGGAGATCATTCCTATAATATCCTCCTGAGGATCACCATTTTCGGTAATGAAGGCTACGGAGAATTTTTGATTATTAAGTTTTTTATCGGTGAAAAGCTCATCTACCTCATAGACCGTCATTGTCTTGGGAATAAAAGCGTAATCTTTCCAGTGATATTCGAGTGGGATATGCTCGACCTTGAGGAGAGAAAGATTGATATAATCCTCATTGATCAGCAGATCGGCTATCCAGTGAAAGAGTCTACTTTGACTCAAAATCCCTTCAAACTTGCCCTGTTCATCATAGATGGGGATATTGGTATAACTCTTACTTTTCATCAGCGGGATAATACTTTTGAGATAGTCAGATTTTTGGGCTTTAAAGACCTCTTTTTTGAAAAGATCAATCACTCTAGCTGGTTTCATAATAATTTGGGCATATTTGCTGATCTTTTCTACTGCGGAGAGCGTAGGCATCGCATAGGTTTCTCCATTGGTTTTGATGCCGTGCGTGATAAAATTTCTCAGTTCTCCAAAATTTCTGAGCTGATAGAGATGTTTTCTGACAAAATTGGAAACCGAATATCTCCCTTCGGCAATTTTTTTGAGTTTTTCATTATAGGGGGAAAAACCATCTTCTCCCAAAATCTTGTCAAAGTGTTTATCTATTTCATTGAAAAAAGCGAGAAAGCTAATAATGGTATCTTCATTGGTCTGAAATGGGGCTTGCATCTACGCTCAATAGAGAAATAAAAGTCGCTCAAGAGAAAAGTGAAAAAGCGGATTGAAAGGATACTAAGGAGTCAGCGACTGGAGGTAATCCGCCATTTCTCGAGCAATCTCTGGATTCAAGGTCATATCTGGATTGGCATCAGTAGAATATTCTTTTTCTAGCATTTTGATCAATTTTTGCGGAGAAGGCTCATCTCCATTGAGATATCCATAACGGAAATCTTCATAAGAAGTCTCCCAAAGCTTACAATTTGGATACTGATGCGTACCCTCTAGCTCCCCCTCTACACAGAGTCTCAACTGCACCTGACAAGGAATATCAGTAAAGCCATTTCTAAATCTATACGCCTTGATAAATTGACCTGACTTGACCTTTTCCCCCCAGGGACTCGTACAATATTTTTTTCATGGGATTGCTTGTGGATAGCTGGTAGGTTCTTCACTCAAAGCATCATGATTTCCTCCCTCAAGTGTCGAAGGGCGAGGATTTGGTTTTCTCTGTCCATAGATATTAAAATCAGCATCTGCATAATATGGCTCATCCGGCATAATATATCCTTGTTTTTTGAGGAGTTTAAGTCTTTCTTGATGGGCTTGAATATCTCACTGGAGTTGTTCTCTCGCATTATCATCTGTATTCCAAGTCTCAAATCAGATTTTTTTTAGATTTCCATTGCGAGATTCATCACAGGCAACTTGTGTAAAAGATCCTGAGAGTTTTCCATCTTTACAGATTCTACGCTGGATATTGCAGATATAGGGAGCATCACTTCTCTGCTGATAGGCAAGTACGGAAGCCCCATCCTCTATCGTATAGCTCCAAGGGGTCATACACGAGGCTCCATCACGCACTTTTTGATGTACAGCATGCTCCATACCATAGAGTGCTACTACATATCTTGCAGCTCATTCAGGTAACTCGACAATATCTCCTCTCAAAAGATACTCAAATACTGTATTGATAAAAAGTGAACGATCTTCGATTCTAGGTCGTAGGGCAGCATAGCCTTTTTTGAATGCCATCGCATATGTGGTCTGCTCACTCACTTCCTCTGATGAAGAAGGCTTTTGCTGAGACTCTAGCTCTGAACTTGCGTTTGCATCAGGCATCAAATAGTCAAAATTTTCTGCTGCAGCATGCTCTCAGAAGGGTTGATCGTTGAGCAAATACTTGTTCCCATCATCTGCAAGAAAGACCCATTGCATCTGTTGGATCGTGGTTTTTTTTCGGTCATTACGATATTCACTATTGGCATCTGGATTGATATTTGCTACAATGGTTGCACCAAAAAACAAAATCAAAGTATACGCGACAAAGGACAAAACATTTGGTTTGGTCAGTCTTTGAGGTCAAATTTTTCCAATTCTTTTGATCGCCATTGCTTTTTTGAGCGTGCATAAAATAAAGATTGTCCAATTATATCTTAAAATGCAAAAAAAAGCAAAAAAACTGACCTAAAATTATGATCAGATTTTCTCCAAAACTCATTCTCCATCAAAGGTATCTTATACGATAATCCCGCCTCCAAGACACTCCTCCCCATCATACGCTACAAACACCTGTCCTGGAGCCACCGCTCGTTGAGCCTGTGGAAAAGAAAAACTCAGCTCTGTACCATTGATTTGCGTAATTTCACAGGCAACAGGAGGATTTTGGCGATAACGGATTTTACCAGTGAGTTGCGTTCATTTTTGCCTCTCCTCCGCTATCCAATGTCGATTTTTGACCGTAATATGCTGAGTATTAAGCTCCTCAATATCCCTATCACCGACATATACAATATTATGCTCAATATCAATACGATACACATATGCTTTGAAATGTAGCCCAAGTCCGTGTTTTTGTCCGATGGTAAAAAAATAGGCTCCATCGTGATGACCAACTACCTTGCCATCAAGGGTTCTGATTTCTCCCTTTTTGATCGGCAACTTTTGCATCAAAAACTGTTTAATAGAAATATTTCCAATAAAGCATAAGCCCTGAGAATCTCTACGATGAGCATTAGGAAGCCCAATTTTTTGAGCCAAAGCTCTGACCTCTGGTTTCGTCAAATGACCGATGGGAAAAAGAGCTTTACTCAGTTGATATTGATTGAGTCCAGAAAGAAAGTAGGTCTGATCTTTATTATGATCGACTCCACGATAGAGATGATAGGTGCATCAGTTCAGCGTTCAGAGTTCAGAGTCTAGAGTTCCTTGCTCCTTGTCACTTGTTCCTTGTTCACTACTCACTATTCTCGCATAATGTCCCATAGCAATTTTATCAAAACCCTCCTGCATTGCCTTTTGCAGGAAAACATCAAATTTAATCAAGGAATTGCAAAGCACATCAGGATTTGGCGTAACGCCCTTTTGATAGCCCTCAAAAATATAATCAATCACACGTTCTTGATACTCCTTTTGCAGATCATAAGCACGGATTTCGATACCGAGATATTCTGCTACCTTGATCGCATCCAAGGAATCCTGATAGGTCGTACAGTCATTGCTCTCAGAGACATAATTTTTCATAAATCCAGCGACTACCTCATGTCCCTGCTCTTTGAGAAGCCAGGCAGCAACCGCACTATCTACCCCACCCGAGAGTCCAACTAAAATTTTCATCTCTCCATCGTGAAAAACTAAAAACGAAAACACTGCATCAGATTTCTTATTTTTTTGCTACAAAGTTTGCCAATGCATCTGGAGGGGCAATCAGCAGACATTTTTGATCTTCATAGCTCAAGCCTAGCTCCTCTGCTAGCGCTACTACTTCCTTATCAAAGGTCTCAGGCTGAAATCGTGCCTTTTTGATACCAAGCTTTTCCAGTTGCGGAAGAAGTTGAACACTCAGCTTTGGATTGACCATAAAAATCACTACCTCTGGAAGAACAGGCAACTCCTCCAAACTAGCAAAACAAGCGGTATCATCGATCTGCTCATATTTTGGATTGATAGGAAAAATCTGATAGTTTGCCTCTTGCAGACGCTTTAGAATTCTATGAGCAAGAGAGGGAGCGAGAGAAGCCCCTAAAAGTGCAGCTTTGACCATTATCATACCGACAAAAAGATAAAATATTGTTTTTGTGTATCAAAAGGGTATACTAAGACTGACCTTTTATTTTGCTGTCCAAAACCTGGATAAAGAACTTTACTTTTTCAGGAGCGTGAAGGACAGTAATAAAATGATCGTAGAGCATAGGACTGATGACAGTGTATTCTATCAGATTTTTGGAAGCGTTCTGCTCGCTTTCTTTATCATTTTTATCATACTTTTTGGATATCAGGCACTCAAAACAGTAAAGCGTAACTGATTAAACAGACAACTCACTCCGAGCGAAAGCAAAACCATCTTGAACACACTCTATGAAAAGCACAAAACATTGACTCAAAGCATTCGGTATCTTGGGATCTGATTTTTATTACATTTTTTCACTTGGAAACTCGTAGATCTTAGCTTTTCACTCCTTGCATCCTCTCAAGGACAAGTCGCTCTTTGAGCAAGAATCGAAGATCCGGCATTCTATGCATTGAATAGTATGATGGGGAATTGGTCACTTTATACTATGTTGATTTTCAGCTTTGCACCTTTCTTTATCGCCTATTGCTTTGGAAACAAATTTGTCCGCAATATCGGAATTCTGATCTATATTGTGGGAATCTTATTTGTATGCTTTGGTTTTTTTCTCAATCTCTGAGTCTATAGCTAACTCCCACACTCCCCAACTCCTTTTCCAGTATCAACTATTGAGCTTGCTGCCTCCTATCCTCCAATAATCTTATCAATCAATCCATATTCAAGGGCTTCCTGAGGACTCATCCACTTGTTTCTTTCCATATCTGCGAGACATTTTTCGTAGCTATTGCCACTATGGTTTGCGATAATTTTTGTCAGGGTTTCTTTTACTTTGAGCATCTCTTCTGCCTCTATCTGAATATCTGTAGCCTGCCCAGAAATTCCTCCCCCAGAAATGAGAGGCTGATGAATCATAATTCTAGAATGTGGCAAAGCAAATCTTTTCCCTTTGGTGCCTCCTGCGAGAAAGACCGATCCCATACTCGCAGCCAATCCTGTACAGATCACTTGGACATCACATTTGAGAATCTGCATCGTATCATAAATCGCGAGTCCTGAATAGACCTCTCCACCAGGGGTATTGATATACATAATAATATCCTTATCAGGGTCTTTTTTTTCTAGGTACAGCATTTGTGCTACAATAGAATTTACCATTGCACTATGTACGCTCTCTCCCACAAAAATAATTCTATCCTCTAAGAGTCTGGAGTAAATATCATAGGCTCTTTCTCCAGATTTTGTCTTGTCGATTACGGTAGGTATCAGGGTCATTGATGATCAATAAAAAAATAAAATCTGATCTTTTTTGATTTTTAGTGTTTTATTTTCAGATTTCAACTTGAAATTGAACCAAAAAACACTACTCATTAACTATTACTGCTTTACCTTGTAATTGAGAAAAAGATGAAAAAAGCCTGACTATGCATACTATGAGGAGTTTTGCTCCTATGAGGAATAAGTTTCGCAGCGACTCCTAGCAAAACTGAGATCAAAAACCTCACTACCAAACTTGAAAACAATAAAACCAAACTCCTAAATCAGATCGAAGCTGGCAAAACCAAGCTCAAGTCTATCGCTCAAGAAGCACAAAAATTTTCAGATACCTCGCTTTTTAGGGCTGCGAGCTGTTTGGGGGCGATCCCTGTCGAAAATCAGAATTTGGACTTTTCTAAACTGACCGATAATCTCAAAACCACAATTCTCAACGAGTATATCAAGCTTGATGGCGACATCAAAAGGTACGAATACGGACTCAATACCGTGGATCCTCTGATTTTTAGCAATAGCTTGGATACCTTTTACAATCAGAATGCGATCAAGATCAATACCCTAGAAAATGACTACTATCTCAAAACCAGCAAGACCAAGACCAGTTTTTTGGAATATGTGGACAACAATAAAGAGCTCCTCAATGGACTTGCTCAGAAAATGGATAGTATTGAACTGGTCAAAAAACACAGTACTGATACACAAAAAGTCTTTACCAGCCTCAATGCTACCATTGACGCACGCTCTAGCTTTTGGAAGAATATGCTTGCGACCAAGGAAAAAATAACAACAGGCTTAGCAGCTGATTTTGATGAGACGATTGCTCGTATGATCGCTGCTCACAATCCGCATCCAGATATTCAGGCAAAATATCTCATTCACAAGGATAATTTTATGAAAAAATTTAAAGCTGAATCGGATAAAGCGGTTTACTATGTCTTCTCAGCATTTTTTGACTATCCAGCCTACCTCGATCTCCTCGAGAAAAATAGCGAACTTCAAAAGAGATTTACCGACTCCTCTGGCAAGCTTGACTGCAAGCTCTTACTGACCAGTAGTATGAGTCTTGCTCCATACACCAACGGTATTGAGACCAAAGCTCCAGCTCTCATAAAAGGGATGAAACTTATTGATGATGGAATCAAAAATGGTAAAGTAAAACTCAAAGACCTTGAACTCCCTGCACTAACCGCTTTTGATAATGGAGTCAATAAACTCGCAGCAGAACTCAGAAAAGATTTTACGCTGATGCTTGAGAGCGAGACTCCTGCCCAGCCAGTACATCCTGAAACCCACGCTACTCCTAGCACTCCAGAGCTTACTCCTTCAGCTCCATCACAAGCAACTCCTCCTGCAAAAACGACCTTTACTCAGGCTTTCACTAAAAACCAGTACCATCCTCAAGTCAAAGTCCTCCAAAACTATCTCCACAGTCAAGGACTTTACCAAGGGACAATCAATGGAATCTATTCTCCTGCTACGATTGAGGCAGTCTATCAGTTTCAACTCAAGCACGGTATTGTTACTGGAAAAGAAAAAAATAAAGCTGGCTATGGATGGTTTGGAACCCAGACGAGAGCAAAGCTCAATAGCCTTATCTAATTCCTTTATTGTTTAGCTTCTCATCTTATCAGTATGTCTCGCTTATCACTTAAGGCAAAAGGTTTTACCTTGATCGAACTCCTCTTGGTAATTATTATTTCAGGAAGCCTGATCACAACGCTCTACTCAGTTATGATTACCCTTCCGAGAGTCAAAATTTTTAATGATGCTAGACAAAAGATCATCGAGGATACCAATGGAGTGATGAACAGATTTGCGATTCTTTTTCAGGATTATACGATTGATTATGAGGAGTATTTCAATAGACAGCAGAGTGGCTGTGACAACGATCCAAACCAAGCTCCTTTCTCCTGGGACACTGGAGATAATGGACACTGTAATAATTTCACCGCATACGGCAATCAAAATAAAATTACCATCGATACTACAAAAGATCAACATAGAATTAAATACTGCTCTTCTATAGATAATGGAAAGTATTATGCAAGTGCGAATTGTAAACAAGGAAATGAATTAGCAGAATGACCTCAGTCCTACGGGCAATACAAGGCACTCTTTTGGGATGTAGCGGGAGATAGCGATGGAAAAACGAAAATCAACCTGATTGAAGAAGTTGATGCGAGTAACTTTTTTCCAGAAGTAGGCGATGCTGATGATAGAGACCTTGGAACAGGACCAATAGCGATTCCAGACAGCCAAAATGTAAAAGAACTTTATCTGATCTCGCACGATGGACAAAGAAGGCTGTTCCTGAGAAGACAGACAACGCAAAAACTCTGAGAAGATGGGAAAAACCATCCTCGAGAAACGATTCAGATCCTCAAACTGAGAGGTTTTGATGCAGGAAGTAAACATAATTTTGATCTCAGCAATCCTACAACCTACGATGGAGACATCGATACCCGAGCCTGTGACTATGGAGAGGGATTTGTGTGTGATGGAGCTGCTGTCAGTAACGGTCCCAATGGAGCCTATGCCAACTATAAGCTACCAACAAACAAGGATAATGGCTGGGTTGATCTCTTTGATGAGCAACTCTCTATTGTTAACCGAAACATTGCACTCTCCCCTACCAAAAATCCAGACTATGCACGAACCGAGGAATCCGTACAGATCAATCCCTTTATCAAGATGAGTATAACGACCAAGCTTTCACCCCATAAATGGTGAAGGAAACTTGGCAATATGCTCAAAGACTATAGCTATTCCTTGCAATCCAGTTTTGATACCAGAGGTTTTTATCTCAAATAATTAGCCCTTTTACCGCAGTATGAACCGCCTTCTTAGCCCCAAAAGACACCATCGCAGAGGAAATCAGTTTTTTAAGATGCTAAGCTCGATCCCTTGGATAGCAACGCTGATCGAGAAAAGAGAAGCAAAACTGATTGCCTTTTTTTGTTTTCTGTTTTTGATCATTGTGCTAAGGCTCTTTCGGCTCCAAGTCATCAAACACCAAGAATACGATAGTGCACTGAGCAGACAGCACTATAGAGAATCCTTGCTCACTCCTGAAAGAGGCAATATCTATGCCTTGGATAAAGGTGGTCATCCTGTAAAACTCACGGAAAATATCACGCTCTACGATCTCGCTATTGATCCAAGAGAACTCCAATGGAAATTTGAAGCTGATGCGAAAAGGTTTCCAAACATTCCAGCACAGCTGAGAGGAATGCCGATGAAACCCCGCTTTATCGAAATCATCGCACCAGTTATCTACAAACATCTCTGTGAAATCAATGGTATGAACGAGGTGAGCAAGGAGGACTGTGTCAAAAATATTGAACTCTTTGCTGGAGTCACGCTCCTCCCAAAAAAGCCAGAATTATTTTATTTTGGAAGTGGGATAGCATCTCCTGAGTATGAGACCTTTAAATTTGAGGAATACGAAAAGAACTATCAGCAGATCATCGAACAGTTTAACAAAGAAAAAGCACTCTCCCATATTACCAATAAACTTGATCAAAAGATTAAAATCTGAATAAAAAGTCAGAATTATCTTGGCTATTTTACGGAACCAAAATTTTTGGAAGAAGTCAAATCCAAAGCACTGCCCTATCTCAGTATCGAAGCTGATCACTATCTCTATATTACCCCAACCCTTATTTCTAGCAAGGATGCTGCAAAAAAAACAGTAGAAACCCTGCTCAGAAAATGGAAATACCCCATAGGACACAATTTTGATAAACTCTTTGAACAACAGGAATGGAAATATATCAAGCTCATCTCTGGACTCAATCCTGCTCTCGCACAAGAGGTCAGAGAACTTAAAGTTCAACATCTCAATGAACTTTCTGAAATTGATAGAAGTAATGAGAAAAAAAAGCTTACGAGAACTCCTGTCCTGTATGGTCTGGTTTTAGAACCTTTTGTGACAAGATACTATCCGTATGGAGACTTTATGGCAAATATTTTGGGCTATGTCAATAAAAATGGAGTAGCTTTTTATGGGATCGAAGAATATTTTGATACTATCCTCAAGGGGAAAAAGTGAGAAATCAAGGGAAGAACTTCTGCTTGGCTGGGAAATGTAGGATCCAATGAATTTGAGATTGCTAATCCTGTTAATGGTTATGATATTTATCTGACTATCGATATTGGACTCCAAAGGGAAGTCGAGAGAATTGTGAAAGAACAGCTGGAATTTCTCAGAGCTGATGCAATTAGTATTTTGGTCACTAATGCAAAAAATGGAGAAGTAAAAGCATCGGTCAATGCACCGAGCTTTGATCCCAACAACTATAATGATGCCTATACCCTCATACCGCTAGGGATTGAACATCAGCATATTCTCGAGGATCTGACCTATGTTGATATTCCTGTCTATATCCACACTGGAGGCAACTATAGACTTGCCACGCTGAGCGAAAGAACCTCTAGCGAAGAAAAAAAATATCTTGCTAAAAATATCTATGGCTCTCAGGTCTTCGTTGATAAAAACATTAGTGTTGCTTTTGAACCTGGAAGTATTTTTAAGGCTTTTACTGTGGCGATCGGTATTGATACTGATGAGGCAGGATTTTCTGAGTCCTACAATGATGAGGGAAAAGTAAAGGTAGGTACCTATACCATCAAAAACGCAAGCCGTATTTGTGAAGGATACAACAACTTTTTGCACGCCTTTGTGCATTCCTGTAATGTAGGGATGGTAAGAATCGTACAAAGAATAGGGAAATATGCCTTTTACAATTATCTGGAGAAACTCGGATTCGGAGAACTTACCAATATCGAGCTTGCCTGAGAAAAGGAGGGATTTGTGGACAAGGTCAATATCGTCTCGTTTGCCAGATTTTTGAATAATTCTTTTGGACAGGGACTTACCACGACTCAAATTCAGCTCGCTGCAGCCTATATTGCTCTTGTAAATGGTGGCGAATACCTCCAGCCCACAATTATCGAAAATATCGTAGATAGCTCCAATCCCCAAAATACCTATACCAAAAACCAAAAAAAACATACTATTTTTAAACAAACTAGCTCCCAAGCAATCAAAGAAGGACTCTTTAATGTCATCAATACCAATCCTGAACTCACGCATACTGCGAATCTCTCTGGATTTCATCTCGGTGCAAAATCAGGAACTGCACAGATCTCCTTTAGAGGAAAATACCAAAGAGGAGAGGGGCGAACTAATGGTACTTTTGCAGGAATTATCACTACTCAAGACCCCAAATATGTAGTTAATATCTGGATTCGTCGTCCTAGAAGAAGTCAGTGGTGATGATTTACTGCTGGTCCTATCTTTAAGCAAATTGCACAATATCTTTTGACCTATGATATGTAAATTTTATTTCTCTTTTTTGACCTATGCTTTCTCATAATCTCTCTAAACTCAGCCTGAGTCCTTACTTTTTTGAGCTTTTAGAACAAGAGGATATCGCTTTTGACTGGGTAATCTCAGACTACGAATATCCAGCTTTGCCCCAGCCTCCCCTGCTGCTCAATCAGTCTTTTGAAACGCTTGCCTGAGAAAAAGGAATCAAAAAATCTGATCGTATCCTCCTCATCCTCTCTGAACTCAGCAATGAACTCTTGTTACCTGCGATCTCGGAGTATTCTGAACTCTGCTTGATCAGCAGTTTTGATGGGCTCAGTAGTTTTGGGAGAAAAACTGCTCCTGAAAACCAATCCTTTCCTGCCCTTTTGGCGTCAGGTTTTGATCTTTTTTTTCCTTTTGATGAGCATCATTTTCTTTCCGTACTCAAGCAAAATGGCAAACGCTATCTTGCACTCAATAATCAGGAAATCGCAGAGAGTATCTATACTTTAGCTGAGGACGAGGAATTAGCCGTAATCGATAAAGCTTTAGCGGAAAATCCAGAGCTGATCAGTCTGATTCACAATCCTGAAGCAGAGACTGTCATCATTGCATTAGGAAACTACTTTGAAGAACTAGTAAAACTCTCCTCACTCCTCTTGACTCGTTCTGCATCCTATCATTTTGTAGCTGTGGCAAGATGGAGCAAACTGCACAATCCTGAGCTACTCCAGCAAGTTAAAAAAGCAAAAAAACTGATTTTCATTCTTGATCAGCTGCCTCAGCCAGCTTTTCTTGAACAGCTTGCTCAACTCCTCGAAGTCTGAGCAGATACACTCCAGATTTTGAGTCCCAAGTATGATCAATTGACAAGCTTCCAAGCTGAATATCAACTTGAACAAACTGCCTTTGATGCTCAGCATCTCTTCGAGCAGATTATTGGAGCATAGCATTTCTCAGATCGTGCTAGGCGTCTATTTCAATACCGTCTTCTCACTCCGAAACGCATTTCCTCCTTGAAAAAAAGAAAAAAAAACCTGAAGAGCAATCAGGTCTTTTTTGACAAGAAGGTATTCCTCTAAAGGGAGGCAATCCGAACCTAGGAATTCAGGATATTACTTTTTCTTGTTTCTATCGAGTTTCTCTACAAAAAAGTAGATAAGCGCTCCCAAAATATTTCCAAATACAATCACCAGAATCCACACCGCTTTATTGTCTTTTTGATGCTTGATAGCGTCGATGAGCATTGCGATCCAGAAGATAAATCCGATCAATCCCAGCACCACACTAATACCTATTACCCGCAACATTACTGATACCAGTGATCCAAAGTGCTGCTCTAAACTACCTACAAATGGTAATGAGCGAATAAATCCTGCAGCATCTGCTAACAATTCTTCACAAGGAACCTGCTGTCCATTGACTTCACAGTGATTGATATTATACTTGTTCATATAGAAATGCACGCTGTCTAAAGCACCTGACTGCATCTGATCTGATGGTCTCGCAAGAGCTGATTGTGATTGATCTAGGATCGTATCAAGAGAAGGATCTCCAAATGGCAGTTGTGCCTGTTCTTGCAAGATTTGTGTTTGTTCTTGTAAAATGTCTGCTTCTTCTTGCAAGATATGATCAAGTTGGTTAGAAAAATTGTCCAAAGCCTGGCTGACTTCCTGAGCAGATTGAGCATAGATAAGTGGATTCATCGCAAAAAGTATACCAGCTCCGAGCAGTATCATCGTTTTTTTCATCTGATAGTGATCAAAGAATAAAAATCCCTCCCTCCGAATACTTTCGAAAGAGTGTAGTATGAAGTGTAGCTATTTCCTCAACATTTGCAAATCGAAATCAAGTCGGCTCAGCACCTAGCTCTCCTAGGAGAGCATATCCATAGTTCAAAAAACTACTCTCATATCGCACTCTTTGAGATGCAAAAAAACTTTGCATTTGATCAAGGAATTTTTATACTAAGAAAAATTTATTCCTTCTCTATTACTTCACTATGTTAAGCTCATACAAAAAACGTTTTGCTGATTTGCTTTCTCCACATCTGGATACCTCTGCGGATACTCTGGTAGATCTTATTCAAATTGCACCAGAAAATATCGCATGAGATTTTGCATTTCCTTGTTTTCAGTTTGCAAAGCCCTTGGGACTCTCTCCGGTAGCGATCGCAAGCAAATTGGAAACTGCTCTTCAGGATCAGAATTTACATCCTTTTACTCAGATCAAAGCAGTAGGTCCTTACCTTAATGCCTTTCTGAAAACACAAACAATTGCAGAAGAGGTACTCAAGAGCATCCAAGTACAAAAAACTCAGTTTGGACAATGAGCAACACTATGAGAAACAATTCTCCTAGAATGACGAGCTCCCAATACGCACAAATCGATTCATATCGGACATGTTAGAAACTGTCTCTTGGCTGAATCCATTTCAAGGATTTTGCGCTTTGCAGGTTACAAGGTGATCAAAACCTGCTATCCAGGTGATATTGGAGCCCATGTAGCCAAATGGATATGGTACTATAAAAAATTTGATAATTCTGATTTTCCAAATCTGAATCTCAGCAAATGGGTGGGAGAGCTGTATACCTCAGCCACGAGAAAGGTCGATGAAAACCCAGAAGTCTACAAAGCAGAGATTGCTTCATTACAAAAACAGCTCGAAGACTGAGATCCTGAATTGCTTGCATTTTGGCAAGAAACAAGAGCAATGTGTCTCGAGGATATGAAGAAAATTTTTGCTGAGCTTGGGACTGAAGATTTTGACAAGTGGTACTTTGAAAGTATGGTAGAACAACCAGGTATTGAAAAAGTACATGAGCTCCTAGAACAGGGTATAGCCCAAAAAAGTCAAGGTGCTATTATTATGGATTTGGAAGCCTATGGACTTGGTATTTTCCTCCTGCTCAAATCCAATGGAACCTCCCTCTACTCTACCAAAGATATTGCGCTTGCCTATCAAAAAGAAGCTGATTTTCCTAACTATGATAAATCACTCTATATTGTAGGACTTGAGCAAGAACATCATTTTGAGCAACTCTTCAAAACCCTGGAACTGATTGGCTTTAATCACGATAAACTCCAACATATTTCCTATGGACTGGTAGATTTGGTTGATGGAAAAATGTCATCTCGCGCTGGAAATGTTGTATTGTATGAAGATTTTCGTGATAGCCTGCTAGAAAAAGCACAGGAAATGGTCGATACGCGTGACTTACCAGCTGAGGAAAAATCCAGCATTGCTAGAGATGTAGCCTTTGGTGCTATGAAATTTGGGATGCTCCTCCAAGATTCAGAAAAGGGGATTACCTTTGATAAGCAGACTGCACTTTCCTTTGAAGGAGAGACTGGTCCCTACCTCCAATATATGTATGCAAGGATCTGTTCAATTTTCAGAAAAGCAGAGGGAATAGATTTTCAAGATCCAGACTTCAGTCTTTTAGAACTCGAGAGTGAAAAAAACCTCCTTGTCCAACTTGCTAGTTTCCCTAGTATCGTTAAGAAAGCAGCACAGGAATATAAACCCAATATTATTGCAAGATTTGCGCTAGGGCTTGCAAAACAATTTGCGAGCTACTATCATAGTGCTAAAATTTTGGATACCGATGCGCCAAAGCTAAGTCAGGCTCGTCTTGCACTTGTTGCCGGAATCCAGCAAACCCTCAAAAATGCTCTTGAGCTGCTAGGAATCAATACTCCGCAAACTATGTAATCATCAGCTTACGATTTAGTTATCAACCTGGATATGCATAAAAATATACAAATCTGACTCAGTATTTTCTTACTTTTCCTCCTTGATCAAGGAACTAAGTATCTTTTCTATACTCTGAGATGGGGAGAAGAGCTACCACTCCTTCATCCTCTGTTGAATACAGGGATTTCTCGAGGAATTGCTGTTCCCTCCAGTATTGTCATTAGCCTCTCATTGCTCTGAATCTGATTTTTTTTCTATTTACGCAAAGAAAAAGTACTCAGCGCTACGAGTTTTATCCTCCTGCTCGCTGGAACACTCGGAAACCTATTCGACAGAATTTTACTAGGTGGTGTAAGGGATTTTATAGCATTAGGAAGTTTTCCTGTATTTAATATAGCAGATATTTTGCTGAGCATAGCAGTTGCTGTTCTGCTTTTTGATGAGATTTTCCCTTGCAATTCTTCAAGAAAACCATAAAGTGCAAGTAAGTAGATTACTTTTTTATTCATTACTACTACTATTATGCAATACACAGGATTTGTAAAATTTATCGGACCGAGAGAGACTATCGGAGAAGGAGTTGAAAAACAAACTATCGTTTTGGAGGAAAATACTGATAGAGAGTTTAAAGGGTCTATCGCTGTAGATTTTTTTAGAGACAAGATCAATCTTTTGGCTGATGTAAATAATGGAGATTTGATCACTGTTCACTTGAACGCAAGAGCAAACGAATCTAGAAATCAACCTGGAAGATACTTTAACAGTATCACTTGCCGAAGAATTGAAAAATCAGCTTCAACAAGCGCTTCTTCTAGCGATGATCTTCCTTTCTAAGGATTACTTTTGATAGCTAGGAAAATTAAGGTCTGAATTCAGCATTCAGGCTTTTTTTATTTAAGAGAAAGATAGATGGAGAGTGGAATTTCCTAGCAAAACATCACTATGAAAGAAATAGTTTAACAATTGAAAAACTCGGATCAAAGTGCGGTTCAACTGGATGCTTTCCGGCAATATATAGTAATAACAATCCTCCCATTTGTACGAGTAAAAAAATTATCAGGCTCTGCCAAAAGAGAAGATTTTTTGAATAAGGAGGAAATAAAGGGGTAGTCATATACTTTCTCATTCCTCTCCACACTAGATACATCATTCAACAAGACATCAGCACGATCCAACTCTCCCGTTGCTTCCAAACCAAAAGTAAAGAGAGTAAAATTACCACTATAGCCAGAGGAGACCATAAAAGCAAAGCCACCCCACCTCTCCAACTCATTCTCCAAGGACTATACCGTACATCCACTATGAGAAGTATGCTCACAAAGAAGGTAATAATAAAAATCATTCCTATGTGTATTATTCCAAATAAATTCCTTTTGTCTATGCTGTTTTTATCAATTACCCTTTTAAAGCTTTTAAGAATCAAGGAACAAATTAAAATATGAGTGCATAGTGAAAATTGGTCTCATCTTCCAACAGCTCAATAGTAATATCAAATCATCCTATAATTCACTTTTCTTCTCCTGATTGGAAGAAATAAGGATCATTTCGTGGAGTAATGTAAAAGCTTTCGCCAGCTCAGAATTTTAGTTGCTTGGTTTTTCTGACTATGGATTCAGAAGTTTGCGGATACCACGCATCTAGAGTAATCGTAATTCCACTACCAGCTATGACCTTGCCTTGCAACTGCGTTCCAGAAAATGGTATGGTATCCAGATCAAAGGTATAGAGCGTATCCTTGCTACTCACTCCTCCAATAAAAGCCTCATGAAAAAGAATACTTCCATACTGAGGAATGCTGACCTCTTGATCTCCTATTTTTCCTTTTCGATAAGGGGTTCTCCATATAGGTAACTGCTCTCTATGAGTAACACGACTCGGATAATTGTCATCTCCTGTAGTAAGTGAAGCTGATTGATTCATCAGATAGAAGTAGTCCATTTTTTCAGTTGCATTCAAAGCTTTTCACTGAGCTACTTTGTTCCTGAGATAGTTTTTTCTTTGGTATAAGAGTGATTGAATATCCCAAAACTCCTTTGGTAAGGAAGTTTTTGTTTGCAAAAGATATCCTATCAAGATGCCAAGGATCAAAGTAACGATAGCTAAGAAAAAGAGTTTAAATCAGGTTATTTTCATTGTGATCCTATGAAGTGGATAAAAAAGCTCCTACAGCCCAAACACTATTGAGATCATTTCTGTAAACAAATAAAAAGTGAGTATCAACTAGAAATGTAACTCATGTAGCATCATTCCTCAACTCTATCTCTGTATACTTATGCTCAGAAGCTTCTCTTTTACTTCCTTCTCTTTTTACTCCATTTTCTGAGAAGATAGACTAGCCCTATCACAATAGCTACAGTAAGAAAACCAACCATTCCTAGAGTAAAAGGACTCACATGTATTCCCAAGCCTCAAAAATGACTCATTATTTCAACCACGAGCATGCCTAACCCCATAAAAAATATTACAAATACGAGCGGACTAAAGGAAGTAAGAAAAGAAATAGTATATTCAACCATATTTTCTATCATAATGCACCAATACAAGGAAAATCAGAATCAGCCACAATGATGTTGCTGTAAATCAATTGCAAACACCACAGTTACCATCATTCAAGCGATATAATTGAGTAACATATAAACAAAGAAAATGAGAAGAATACGCGAAATATTTTTGTGCCTTTTAAGGAAATTTTGGATAGTCATCACCATAAGAATATCTATATGGGAAATAAAACAATAACCGTAGGGAAACCCTACGGTTATATAGGTTGCTAACTTTTTATCTTCTTACTGCTCTTAATAGGATAGGAATATTTCTTGTACCAAGAGCGTCAGAAGATTTAACTACTATCTTGTCTCTCCAACAAAAGTTTGAAGAAGCCGACCCATCAAGCATTAGAATCTCATCACATAGCAGATAATCTCTCAAGACTGTAATAGCTTCAGCCTGCGTAGCTCCACCATCACTACCACTTCCAGTAACAAAGATATTAATCACAGGACGTGTTGTGCTATCAATCCCAATCATCACGCGTCCAATTTTTTCTGTAGAACGCTTGTCAATTGCAGGATCAAGACCAGATACTAGCAGATCAAAGGAACTACACACCCCCTGAGAGGAAATACAGCTCGGACTGATGACATATGCCTTCCTTCCTTGTACTACTAAACTTCGACTCCCATACTCTCGAGGATCGTATCCTAGAGATACAACCTTATTATCCTCTCCAATAGGATGTGCTACTTCAGCCTTACTTCCAAGTGGCCCATAGGAACTAAAAGGATTCTTAACTGGATTAAAGAAAGATGCATTAACCTTCATCAAAGTTGGCTCCCTCCATGCTATCCGATTCCAATCTTCAATATCCATTTTTTTAAAAGTTGGATTTGCGGAATCTGTATTTTCAAGGATTTGATAACCAAGCTTTAATTTCCATCGCGAAAGTGGAATTGAAATCCAATACCATTTTCTACCATCCTTTTTGTGGCATACATGATACTGTAGTCCATTAATATTTCCTTCACGATCCCAATACTCTCCAGGCTCAAGCCCAGGAGGAACCCTTTGTGTCAAACGAGAGAGATCAATAACATCTTTACCTTGATCCATCTCCAAATCCGAAGCAGTAGATTGCTCAGTCTCCAGAGAAGTATCTGCATAGTCTTGCTCTGCTTTGGAGCAGGCAAAAAAGAAATAAATCACAACTCCTACAAAAAGGAGCTTTTTAACAATTGTTTTCATGGTATTTTTTTTATATTTGTTATTTTTTTATTTTCAATGAAGTAGTTTTATATGGAGTCATTTTCTCCATAGATGATATATCATCATGACGGCACTATGGGACGAGGCCATCGTTCTCGTCAGAGGCTTGAGTAACAGAGTAGCCCCTCACTCCGGACTGTACCACCCTAAGGAGAGCGATTACGGTCGAGGTAGGTATTGACCTGCATTTTGTTTTTATTTATACTCTCAATTTATTAATCTTAAAGAATATTTCAAACAAAAGTCCTTTTTACAAGCACCTTTCACTTGCAAAATCATCTTGATAAGCATAACGATATTGACATCAACTCCTCCCCAAAAATACGAGCATCTCTTTTTGCTCTTCCGATCTTTTTGCCTATCTCTCAGAAGATGCGATCACCACTCTAAGACAAATTTTCTACATTATGATAGATATGTTCTACATCTTCATCCTCATTAATCAGCTCTAGCATCTTCTCAAAGATTTCCTGATCCTCCCCTGCGAGATTGACCTGATTGTCTGCGAAAAAGTGAATATCCGCCTCAGTAATATGATATCCTAAATCTGCGATCTGCTGTCTCACCGTAATAAAGTCAGTTTTGGAGGTATAGACTTCAGCATGTTGGTCCTCGATGGTCATATCCTCTATTGCCAACTCTAAAAGCTCCATCTCCAACTCCTCTGCATCAAAAGGCAACACTCTTTCCATCTGCCTTCCTTTATCTTCATAATGTTCAGTTTTTCCATCAAGGATAATCAGTCCTTGTTCTTTAAACTGTCGAGCTACAGCACCGATTTCTGCCATCGAACCACCTGCTTTTTGAAGGGCTGTTCTGACGGTCTGTGAGGTTCTATTGGTATTGGAAGTAATGGTTTTGATCAAGAGGGCTGCACCATTGGGACCATAGCCTTCGTAGATCACTTCTTTCATCTCTTCGCCCTCAAGCTGTCCTGAACCCTTGAGAATAGCTCTTTCGATAACATCTTTTGGGAGACCGTGGTATCTGGCTTTTTCTAAGATCATCTCCAGTGCAGGATTCATTTTTGGGTCAGCTCCATTTTTGGCTGCGATCTGGATTTTTTTACCCACGATACTATAGATTCTGGATTTTGCAGCATCTCCTGAGGCTTTTTTAGCTGCGATACTATGTCGTCTTCCCATCTCTTTTGGATTGAAAAATGTAAAAGAATGCTTGTGAGTATAGCAATTTGGATCATTTTTTCTAGATCAAAATACAATAAAAAAATCTGACTTCTTTTTGCTTTTTTTACCCCTAAAGAGCTAGGTTTGAAAACTGCTTGCAATAGCAGATCTAAATACTATACTGATGACTACTTTATATGGTGAGCGCAACAAGCTATGCAGTTTTATGATGAAGTCAAAATCTCGATCGCATCTGGAAAGTGAGGTGATGGAATTGCCAGTGGAAGAAGGGAAAGTGGAGTGCCGTTTGGAGGACCATCTGGATGAGATGGAGGGGATGGTGGATCAGTATTTTTTGTTGCTTCCAAAGATGAGAATACGCTGATTGACTACAAGTATAGGAAAATTTTTAAAGCACAAGCTGGGGAACCTGGTAGAACCAAAGATCAATATGGAGCTCATGGAGCCAATCTTGAACTCGTAGTTCCTGTGGGTACGATGATCAAAGATACTGCCTCTGGAAAACTCCTTGCTCAGATGGAATATGATGGTCAAAAACTAGAAATCCTTGCTGGTGGAGAAGGAGGGAAAGGAAATATTCACTTCAAAGATTCTGTCAATCAGTATCCCAACTTTTATATCCTCTGAGAGCCAGGACACAAAAAGGAAGTAACGCTTGAATTGCAACTTTTGGCAGATGTAGGACTGATTGGGAGTCCTAGTGTAGGGAAATCCTCGCTGATCAACTGTATGGCTGATGTAAAAGCGAAAGTAGCCGATTATCCTTTTACCACGCTGGTGCCTAATCTCGGATCGGTCTCAGTGGGCGACTACCGCTTCAATGTAATCGATATTCCAGGACTCATTGAAGGAGCAAGCCATGGGAAGGGGCTTGGAAATGCGTTTCTGAGACATGTCCTCAAATCAAGGGTATTTGCTTTTGTGGCTGATCTCTCGAGGTTTGAAAGTGGGATCAGCGAGACCGTCAAACTGATGGAGGAAATCCTTTTGTATCTGGAGCAAAAATTTGGAGAAGATCAGGATTTAAATTTTGTCTTTAGAGAAGAGGGAGGATTGATTACGTTTGAAGTTGAAAAAAATGATGAAATAATTCTGACCAAAAAGATCGTATTTGTCCTCAATAAGTGGGATTTGCTCAATGATCAGGAAATTTTGGCTGAGTATCAGACCGCACTCTACGCACAGATCAATGACTTTCTCGCAGCCAGAAGATTAGCAAAGCTGGGCATCCCTCTACTCAAGGCAAATACTTTTGTAACTTCGGCTGGGAGCTATCATGGTGTAGGAGAACTGCTGAGAAAGTTTGCAGAACTTTTACAAAAGACTGAGAGCGGTTATGATTTTGAGGCTTTTCATCAGGATTATGCTGATCTGGATGAGCTAGATGATGAGGAAAGCGAGCTGATCACCGAGATCACTGATGAGGAAAAAGCGATGCTCATCGAAGAAGGCTATATCAATGAGCTGGAAAGCCGTTTTACCAAGGTCTGGTATGTACAAAACCGTGAGATCACCAAGATGGTGTTTACCCTCCCTCGAGGCAATGATGAAGCAGAAAACTATTTTTGGGCACAGATGCAGAGCAAAGGGCTGATTCAACTTCTAGAGTCTGAAGGACTGATGAAAGGAGATATTTTGAGAATTAGGAGTTATTATGAAGGATTGGATGATAAGTATATTTTGTATTAAAAAAAATCTCTCCCATTATCTTCTAGTAGCATCCAATTTTTTCCTCTCCTCTTTATCCTTCTCTCTACCTTATGTTTACTCTCCTCTGCGTCTCTGATTCTGACAAACATTTTGCGACTGCGATAAGCGAATATAGCAAAAGACTCTGAAAACAACTTCAGATTCACGAGCTCAAACCATTTAAGGACGATAACCCTCAACTCGTGATCGAAAAAGAGACACAAAACCTGATTGAGATAGTACAAAAAAAATACACTGATCGAGACAAAGTCCTCCTCATCAAAGAAGGAAAGCAACTCGATACCTTGCAGATCGCGGAAACGCTCCAGGGTCACAAGACAGTTTTCATTATTGGAGGTCCCTATGGGGTCGATGAGCCACTCCTCTGCTCAAGTATTCCAAAGATTAAGAAATGGTCGTTTGGTGCGATTACCCTCCCTCATGGACTAGCAAAACTCACACTTATTGAGCAGCTGTATAGAGCTACAACGCTTTGGTCTGGCAAAAAATACCATTATTAAATATTGACAAATCTGAATATAATGATTATACTGAACAATATTCAGATTTTTTTTATTTTTTTCCTGAGCAATGAAACAGATCACTACCAACAATCGCAATGAATATACTCCTGAAAAAAGCTGGAAGTATAGAAGCATAGAAAAACAAATTTTATCCCAGCTAACTGATGCGCTCATTCTCCACAAGATGAAAACTGGGAATAAAGGGAACTACGATGTGGCTCCTTTGACTTTTGATAAAGATGGCTCTATCATCATCAAAGAAAAGCACGGTACCAAAAAAGGACCTGTGGATGTACTCGGTGCTATTGAAAAAATCAACATCCTCACTACAAAAAAAGAACTCTTTGAAACCATTAAAAATTCTGATCTCATCGCTGAGGAAGATAAGGTTACCTATTATGGAGCGATCAGCAATTTTATCAATGCACAATTTTTTCACAAAAGAAAACAACTTGAAAAGAAAAATACGCCTCATGGCAAATTTCGTCCCTATTATAGCAAACTTGCTGCCAAACAAAAACTCCCTGGAGACAAGCAGTTGCACACTGTAGATAACACTACTCTTACAGACAAGCAAAAACTCTATAGAGATATCTGCCTAACGCTTGCCAATATGCTTTATGAAAAAAATAAAGACTTTCTCGATCTTAGCACTGGGCAGATCAACGAAGCAGGACTCAAGCATCTTGCTACCGTTTTTTTCAAGACGATTAAAAATCTTTTGCATTCGGGAGCATCCAAATCCTTTCATAAAATTTTCCATGATGGAGATTATAATTTTTTGAGAGAGGAAGATGCACAGGGAAAAGTCGCTAAGGTAGGAACGCTGCATCATTATGTACAAGTGATTATGTATTTGATGGACTATCATGGATTTAATGCCTATGCTGAATGAGGAGAAGAAGGTGCGAAAGAGTGGGCTAAATCCAAGAAATCATTTCTCAATAATCTCTTTGCTACAGCCTATCTTGAGACAGAACAGCATCAAGAGAAACTCTCAGAGAAAAAAAACATCCACAAACGCTTCGCTGATCTTTGGGCATCTTCGCTAGATAGGAATAATAATAACTGGAATATGGTTAATAGATTTAAAACTGAAGCCTCGATGATGCTCAAAATTGGGGGAAGAACCAAAGATATTCAAGATGAATCTGGACTTAGGGCTACCTACTACGGCAATGACAAAGACCCTAAACAGATCGAAAATACTATCCTCGAAAGCACAAAAAACTATTTTGATCAGATCAACGATATTCCAGGAATCCATATCGAGAGTATCCAATCGGATAAAAAAGGGCATTTCATCTCTAGCGCAAGCGAAGAAGTGTTGCTCCAAGAACTCGGCTCCTCTCTCCAGTGTGAAAATATCTCAAAAAGAGTGAAACCTCACAAGAAAAATCAATCTTTCCTTGAATCCCTATCAGACAAATATGCCCACTATGAGGGCAAAAAACCTTCACCTGGACTCAAAAGAGCCTACCAAATTGCCAATGGAGAAATATCTAGAGGTGCAAATGGGGATTATAAAGATTTTAAGTTTTTGGTGAAATATCATATTGATCACAAAAGCTATAATGCTCACCTCAAACCTGGAGAGCAAAAACTAGAAAAAGATCTTGATCTCTGCCAAGAAATCTCTTTTTATCCTAATAGCAATGAACTGAATATGGGAAATCATCATTTCTTGGACCTAGAAAAGAAAATCTTCAACCGTGTAAAAAATACCAATGATAAAGAGCTTGGGAAAAGTATTTCACTCAATAGGCTGAGATACTTTACTGAGACTGCACTCAAAGATATTTCCTTTGATATTGACTGTTATGAAGCTCAAGTAGCTGCTGGAAAACTCCCTCAGCCAGAAAATGATGCCTATAGCTATTTAGAAATTGAAGGCGAAAACTTTTCATTGAAAGACCTTCTCTATAGGAATGAGGATAATTCTGATCGCTTTGATGTCCTGATCACGCATATTCTCAACTATTTTCTCAAACAGAACAAAATTCTCTACGTCAACAAAGATAAAACCACACACTATGGATTGATTACCCCTGATCTCCTCAAAGATGCATCGACCTATAAACAAAGAAGATTTTTAACTTCAGATGTCCTAAGACATACTGCTCAAGATCAAAAAAGAGCAGGAGAAAGTATCTGCTTTTATACTGACAAAAAAACCTATATTTATCCAAACTTTTATGCGGTTTCTTTGGAGGATTTAGGAGCTTTCATCAGCTTGGAGCAAGAGTAAATCGTGACTCTACACAAAAAAAAAGGAGAAATCTGATTTTTCTTTCCTTTTTTTTCTTGATCCTAAGCACTCCTAGATCAAATAAAATCCTAGAGCTGAAGTATTAGATTTGCTGCATAATATCAGTGACAATGGCATTGAAGACATCCATCCCCTCATCGGTCAGCACAAGCTTATGAGGATGATCATAGATAAGTCCTTGTGTCTTGTAGTTCTCCAGCTTGCTCTGATACTGAGGCACCAAAATCGAGGCATAGTGAGAGAGATCGCTCACACCTTGATCTGTTCTCAAACCAAGAAAAAACGACTCAATCAAATAATCCTGCGTACTCAGTTGCTCAAAGGCAAACGGATCGAGGGTCTTGCCAGTCAAATACTGCTCAAAATGTGGCGTATTTTTGAATCTCAGCCCTGTGATGTCCTCAGAAGGCTTGACCCCAAGCAAGGCACAGCAGTCAGGAGTAAGCGTTTTAGCATTGAGGAAGGAAGCGGCATTGAGTCCCAGTCCGAGATAATCCTCCATCTCCCAATAGACTCTATTGTGAATACTCGACTTGCCTGCCTGTGCAAAATTTGAGAGTTCATACCTTGCATATCCTCAGTCGAGTAAAATACTTTTGAGTAAGCTAAATTCCTCATAAATATCTTCATCTGTACCAAAATATTCTCCTGAAATCAGTTTTTCATTTTTTCTTTTTCGCATCTGATTTTCAAAAAGTTCGAGCGTATAAAGCGAAAAACTATCCGCAAATCCAGAATGGACAAAATTTTGAAAAAATTCTAAAGCTGATTGATTTCGGAGATAGCGATTACCTTTTTTGCTCTGATTTCGTTTTCCAAAAGCGATAAAATCAAAGTTAAAAACTGTCGTATCCATTTTGAGGCTCTGGAGTCCCCTCAGAAAATCTACCAATCCAAGAAACAGTGTCTTTCTCCCTGAGAGTTGGAGTACCTCATTATCAAAACTTTGGATTCCAAATGAGAATCTGATTCTTGGATATTTTTTGCCGTACTGGGACTGAATCCTGCGAATAATCTGGTAAATCTCCTCCTCTGGATAGGGATTAAACTCAAAACTCAGCTCAGCTAAATTTTGGAGATCAAAATGCTGCTCTATCATCTCGATCAAGCGTACCAAACGCTCTGCACCCAGCAAATTTGGTGTCCCTCAGCCAAAATAGAGTGTTCTCACCTGCTGTCCTGCAAAGACCTGAGCATAGCGTGCCGCCTCGCACTCAAAGGCCTGTAGATACTGTTCTACATAGTCAGTTTTTTCCTCCATAGGGAAGGTAGCAAAGGCACAATACTTGCATTTAGACTGGCAAAAGGGAATATGGATATAGATCGAAAACATCGGATTCCTGAATGAATAAACGGAGTAATGATAGCTAAATTCCGAGCTTTTTTCAAGCCTAAAGTCAGGTTTTTCATCCTTTTTCTCAAAGTGTGAAGGATATTCAAAGAAAAAAGACTTGCAATTAGCTCCTTTTTTGCTATATACAGTGCGTTCATATTTTTTATCTTATTATGAATTTGGAAAATGACAAGAAAAATGTTGGTAGCTTTGCTTGCTCTCAGCTCTGTAGCAGTATTGGCAGGATGTGGAAAACACGATGAACCTGTAAACGAGATCGTAAACACTCCTGAAGTAGTTGAAGTAGATCATAGCTCTGATGAAATGGATGTAACACTTGAGGCAACTACTGGAGATCTTATTGAATTTGCTGAAGGAATGGTAGTAGTTGAACAGCCTGCTGAAGTAGTGCTTGTTGATGAGGTGGCTCCAGTAGCTGAAGATGTTGTTAGCCCTACTGTGGATGAAGTAGTTGCTCAATAATCAAAAAATACCTTGCAATATCAAGGCGAGAACCATATAAAGAGGCATCAACACGATGCTTTTTTATTTTGTAGGAAAAGGGTATGCTCCTCTTGAGAAACTATCTCCAAACCAAGTACCAACTCCCTAGGAGAAAGATTATCCGTTTGATCGATGAAGGAGAGATTCTCCTCAATGACAATGTTGTTACCAACTACAAAAACCAGCTCCTCCCCTGAGATCAGCTCTCCATAGCGAGCTTGGGCATTAGCTGTACAGTCCCAACAGCACCATCAACATCAAAGCTAGCTCCCCTGCTTCTTTTTCACAAGCCAACTGGCTATACCTGCTCCAAATCTGATCCGCATAATCCTACCTTTTATGAGCTACTTCCCCCAGCTTTTAAGGCGTATTACTATATCGGAAGATTGGACAAGGAGAGTCGTGGTCTGATGTTGCTCACTACTGACCCGCATCTGGTACACGAATATGAGCATCCCAGCAAACAAATTCCTAAGTCCTACCTTGTCCAGCTCAATCATCCTTTTGATCGATCAAAAAAAGCAAAAATTCTGAATGGTATCCAAGAAGGCTGAGAATTCCTCAGAACCCTCGCCATCACGCCACACTCGGATCATAGACTCCTTATTAGCCTCAATGAGGGCAAAAAAAGACATATCAGAAGAATTTTTAAAGTCCTAGGCTATGAGGTAACTGATCTCAAGAGAATCAGTATTTGAACTTTTCAGCTCTGAAATCTCGCTGAGGGGAAACGAAAAGCGGTAGCATAATTCCCCCCTTTCTTATCTTTTAATACTCAACAAACGATGTTTTTTTCTTTTATCAATCTTGGTTGTACCAAAAATCTTGTTGATACCCAGTTTTTGCTTGGAAGGATTTTGGAAAAGCGACCTGAGCAATTTTATTACGGAGTAGATCCCTATGCTAGCGAGGTAGAGCTTGTTTTTCTCAATACCTGTGGATTTATCTCCTCTGGGAGAAATGAAATGTTTCAGACCCTTAAAAAACTCCTCAGAAAAGGAAAGAAGGTTTGCCTTTTAGGTTGTGCTGTGCAATATTTTGAAAAAGTAGCACTCAATGCTCAACTGAATGATCAAGAAACCCAAGAATGGGCGATACTAAGAGATCACCCTGCTATTTCCTTTTTGTCTCGAGGAGCCTTGGCAAATTTTGACCCTCAGATGCTCGAGCAAGGCAAAGATCAGTTTGAAGCTGATGATTTTGAATGGGCAAAAAATGCGAGGGCATTTAGCAATATCGACCTAGGATTTGAGTATCTCAAGATCGCTGAGGGATGCAACAACCAATGCAGCTTTTGTATCATCCCAAAAATTAGAGGGAAACAGGTTTCACTCAGTATTGAGACGCTGGTAGAAGAGGCAAAAACGCTGATTGCTCAAGGGGCGAGAGAACTCATTTTGATCGCTCAAGATAGTACGAGATATGGAGTCGATCTCTATGGGAAAGCCAGACTTTTTGAACTTTTGGAAGCGCTGGATCAGCTCCCTGGGGATTTTCATTATAGAGTCCTTTACCTCTATCCTGATATCCTCACTAAAAAACATCTTGAAAGACTGATCCAACTCAAAAAATTTATTCCCTATTTTGACCTTCCACTCCAACATAGTTCTCCAAATATTTTAAAATCGATGGGCAGATTCTACAATCACGAGATGACGCTGGAACTGCTTCATTTTATCAGATCATCATTTCCAGATGCCTATATCAGAACCAATTTTATCGTAGGTTTCCCTGGAGAAACGGAGTCAGATTTTGATCTTTTGATGGAATTTATCAAGCAGGACTGGTTTGAAAATATTGCACTTTTTGAATATCACGATGAGCCGCTTGCACCTTCGCATCACTTACCCAACAAAGTTGATGCCAAGATTATTAGACAAAGATTTCTCCAAGCAAAAAAGCTGGTCACTCAGCTCGCTGAAGCTAGAGAAGAAGCTCAAAAAGGCAAAGAAAAAATCTGAACGATCAGCGACATTTGGTCTACCAGCAAAGGAGAACGGCAGTTTGCAGTTCGCCCCTTCCTCCACTGTCCAGAGATTGATGCTGAAGATGAGATTGGGATGGAAGCAATCTTGGAGTCCCTAGATAAGGAAGATCTCAGGGTTGGTAGTAGGATTAGGTATATTGTAAGCTAATTTTTTAAATTTCCTCTTGACTTTTATCCTGCTTTTTTGTATATTATGCTCGTAAAATAAAAATTTTATTATATTATGTTAACAGTTAACTTTAGTGAGATGAAAGAATCTCACACCTTAGACAGGGACGCTCTGATTACCGGAGCGAGAATCAAAAACACTAACGAGTGGAAACTTGCTGAAGGGTCAAGCCTTTCTGCTGAGGTTTTAGCTCAAATTAAGGAAGGAGGCGTGTTTATTAAGACCTCTCCCACCAAGACAAAACTTTTTAGCACTGCTGGATCTGATCGACAGCTTTATTCGAGATGTTTAGGAGCCCAGAAAGCTGATGCTCAAGTTCTGCTCTCAATTTTAAGTGCTAAATAGTATTCCCATTTCCTTGTTTGAAGCTACTCTTTATTTAGGGTAGCTTTTTTTGTTAGACAGAATGAGCAGCAGCTTGGGAAAAGTAGCGATTACAATTCTGAGTTGATAGATACTATCGCTACGAGCATTAGTAAGGTATAAGAAAAGTAGAAAGTTATAGTTTAGTACAACGATACTTCAGTTATATGTGAAGAACAATCTGACTATCAAAAAAAGCCCACACGCAAGTGCGAGGGGCTTTTGGCATTTTTTTATAAATAAGT
>JAUMYK010000055.1 GCA_030528665.1 bacterium | reverse complement strand
TCTCCTGCTTTCATTTTTTCTAGAGTTTGAGGCAAAGAAATTTTTCCTGCAAAAGAGGTCGTAGAAGTTAAATCTCCTGTATGCTGGAGTCCAACTTCAGCTATTCCTTTAGCATTCAGCTGGTCAGTCTGATACATCAAATAGGTAGTCGTATCAAAATCCAAGCGCTCAAGAGAAAAATCTGCCACATCTATAATTTTTTCTGCTGAGCTGGAGGTAATTTCTATTTGTTGTTCAGGTTTTCCTGTTTGTTGATGCAATGTTTTCCACTGTTTTATCAAAGGATTATGCTGCATTAAAGAACGAATATCTATATAAGGATAGTACTCTGGCAAACTCGGGTTTTCCCTTACAAATTGAGGAACTTGAGTTGCATACTCTAAAGGCTTCGTGGTTAAAAGACCTCCAGAAATCGGATTCTTCTGAGTAAGAAAACTAGTGCCTTCATCATCAGCAAAGATAATATTTTCAACCCATGCAAGTCCATCCTTTTTAGCTGTTGCAACTGTAATGTGAAGCTCACGACCATCAAAATCAGGATTTAAACTTTTTACCTTAGCAGTCATGACCTGATTTTCTACCTCTCAGAGATGCTTATGATGTGATAAATAGGTATCTACAATTGTACTTGTTGAAAAGTCCATCCTCTGCTGCAAATCTAATGTATCATAATATGCTTTGATCTGATCAGTAGTGTGATAATTTTTAAATGCGGTATCCCAAGTTGCATTCACATTAAATTTTCACAACAATTCATCAAAAACTACGGTTTCATCATAGTATTCTTGTGCAGATTTTGGCATCTTATCATATTCCTTTTCTCCATGGAAATTCGCAGACTTTGGAATATCTTTTCCATAAATTGTTTTCATAACCATTTGAAAATCATCAACTGCTAGATTATGATCTGCAATATTGTCTAAAATCTGGTTAAAATCTTTTTTTACTACCGTCCCTTTTTCATAAGAAATATGTGCTACAAACTCTCACTTAGACACTCTTCCACTGGCTTCATATCCAGGAACCGCATGCCAGTTTCCTCCTGAACTTGATCTACGAAAGACTCTTGGAATCAACTCTCATTTTTGTTCAATATAAGCTACAATATGATTCTTATTGATAACTTCTGTTAAGTACATTGCTTTCCCATGATAATCAATACAAGCACTTGGCTCAAATACTTGCGTTTCAATTTTTTTCCATTTTCAATTTTGATCTCCTTCTCTTTTAAAACCTTTATAATCCAAAAATTTTTGTGCTTCAGAAGATTTTTTCAGCGCATTGAAAGCACTTAAAACGGTTTCAGATTGCTTGGTAGTGGTATCTAAAGAAAATTCCTTTTCCTCTGTATGTTGAGGAGAAGAAAAGGCAGAAGTCTGATCATCAGAAGTATTTCTCTCCTGTAATAGTTCGCTGTCCTCGCTATTGGAGTTTTGCTCTCTATCATTAGAGTTGTGATTAGTCTCATCCAGTAAAACTGACTCAGGAATTTGACCATCATTGGATTTTTTAAAAGTATTGGCAAAACTCATAATCGGCACCCACCAGCTACGACCAGTTCCAGCTTGAGTAACACTTTCTTGATCTTGAAAATGTAAATTAAGTGCAAAATTTCTATCTCAGCTATGATGTGCGACCTCTCCAGCAATACTCTTAGCTGCATCATAATGCAACTGAGGCAAAAGTTCCGTATTTTCACTTGCTTCTAAGCCTCTTGCTAAATGCAACAAGCCCTCTGCACAACGCCCTCCATGGAGATAATCATTTGTAAAATCCTTTGCCCAATCGGCTTCCCAAGGTCTAGACTGGATATGTTCGATAAAAAGGTTTTTTTGTGCAGTAGTCAAATCAAGAAGCTGAATCTGCTCGATCACTTCCTCCATTTTAAATGCATACCAGTTAGGATCAGCCAAGTGACTATTTGCCAAAAGTCAGGTAGCATCAGTACCTGCTCCATAATAGACATCCAACTGTCCAGCTTGAGAAAGTGATGAAATCTGATCCTTTAGCTTGGAGACAATCTGATTATTATAATCCAAAAGATACTCTCCCAATCCAAAATGCTGAATATGATGCAACTCTCCACTTACATCGATAGTCTGTGTACTTGCCTCAGATGCAAACATCCCCGTTCCCATAAATTTTTGCAAAGCTCCAGCAGTCAATGCAGAGAGAGCAGCATGCCCTATTCCATATTTTCCTGCAAGCCAACGCCTCTGTGAAGAGAAATTTTTCTTGGCACCTTCATAGTCAGTAATCAAACTCTCATAAACCGCATCATAACCATAGCTTTCTCCATCATTATGCACAAACTGCAACTGATTAATCTCCTCAAAACGAATACCGAGCTTATTGACTGCCAACTGCATTGCTTGATAAAGATCTTGCATATCGCTTTCCACCTCCTCTGGGCGATCAGAAGCCAAAAAATTATGCCCTGTCTGCTTATAGGCATCCAATCTCGCCTTTACAAGAACCAAAATCCAAGAAAGCTGATTTTTGTCCTCAGAAGTCAACGGCCTCAAACTGCTAGAAAAGACCATCAAAGCATGAGAGATATCCTTAGTTTTGAGAAAAGAATGCTGAGTCGCCTCCTGATAGAGGGCAAGCTGCCTTTTTGCACGATAGCGCTTTCGCCAGTTTTTAGCCCCTCTCTGTGTCATATCATATTGCCATTTAGCCATCTGTTGCTGCTGATGCTCAAAACTATGTGTCAGATTTTTTTCATGGGTTGTATGTTCTTTGGTATAGTGGGTTCGCTTTTTGATAAAATTTTTAAAACCTGCAACTCCAGCGAAGGTTCCCGTTGTCAAAACAGAAGTCCCAACCACCCCGAGTCCCAAAGGTCCTCCAAGCAAACCAGCAAGCGCACCTATTCAGATACTTCCACCAATTTGCGCCCAAGCAGGGAGTGTATCAAGCTTATGTCCGAGTTTATACATCCATCCGTTTTCACGATCACTATTGTCTATTTGATAAGCAGACTTTCCTCAAGTCAAAAGAGAAAGTTTGATTTTCAAATTTTTAAGTTCCAAGGCTCTTTTTGCCTTTTGATGTGCAAAGTATTTCTTGAGTTTTTCAAGGTCTCCAGCTTCGAGGTCTTGACCAATCTCTTGGAGGAAAAACGGTGATTGCTGATAGTCCTCCAAAAAATGTTCAATCTTCTGCTGAATCTGATCAGTATTTTCCCCTTTTTGCAAGGCTTCAGCAAGCTCTTCAAGCAAGGCATACTGTGCTTTTTCAAACTTGAGCTGCTGGAGCAAATTCGTACCCACATAATCCACCTTGCCCAGTGCAAGTATCTGTTGTAAATGAGGATTGTGTTCTACAAGCATATTGAAAGCTGTTTGAAATTGCGATTCATCAATATTGCCCTTGATAAACTCTCCTGCAAAGGTATTGACCTGAGGAATATTTACGATTTCGACTGCATGAATACCTGCATTTTGATCCAACTGATATTGCAACTGATGCCTCGTACTTGCAGCCTCCAAAGTTTGATTTACCTGTTGATCCTGAGTAAAAGGGAGTTTTTGATAGCCTTTCATCAGCTCAGCAATTTTCGCTTTTCTCATACGCCCTCTCAAGAGAAAAAACTTAGCTCTTTTGTAGAGATTCCAAGAGCTAGTATGCTCATAATCAGCTCTGAGCTCCTCCTCTGCCTGAAGCATTGCAGTTTGTTCATAGACTGCTTTCATATCTGCAAGCGAGGCCTCAATACTTAGTCCTTCAGTTGTAGGAGTTGATGGTGCTGGTGTAGGAGTTGATGGTA
>JAUMYK010000012.1 GCA_030528665.1 bacterium | reverse complement strand
AATTGAAGCTCAAAAAAATCAAAAATCTGATCTTTGGTACTCCGCTTCACCCACCAATCCAAGAGAAAAAAACCTATCAAAGCAACAAATACTGCAACGATCACAATCTTCCATACCATTTTCATACCAGCTCTAGTCATATAAAAAATATGCATAATATAGACTAATAGTTCAAGACCAAAAACAGAGCAGAATAACGACTATACCATCACACTATCCAATAAAGCCTCCCGACTGAATAGTCCACAATCTCGTATACACTCCATGAGGATTATCCAATAATGCTCTATGCGTACCCATTTCTACAATTTTTCCCTTCTCCATTACCAAAATTCTATCCATCTGCATAATCGTAGAAAGCCTATGTGCGATAACAATCACAGTCTTCTTCTTCATCAAATCCTGCATTGCCTGCTGTATCAAATACTCAGACTCACTATCCAATGCCGAAGTAGCCTCATCCATCACAATAATCCTCCTATCCTCCAGAATCGCTCTTGCTATAGCTATTCTCTGCCTTTCACCACCAGAAAGCTTAATTCATCTCTCTCCAACCAAAGTCGCATATCCCTCCTTGAGCTGAGAGATAAACTCATGACACCTCGCCATCTTGGCAGCAGCAATCACTTCCTCCTCACTTGCATCAGGCTTACCATAGGCGATATTATCTCTGATACTACGATGAAAGAGGATCGGATCCTGAGGAATCATAGAAATCGCCCCTCTCAAGCTCTCCTGCCTCACATCAGCAATATCCTGCCCATCAATCAGAATCCTTCATTTTTCTCTATCATAAAGCCTAAAAAGGAGCTTAGTAATAGTCGTTTTACCACTTCCAGATTCCCCTACTAAGGCTACTCTCTCCCCAGCCCCAATTTCAAAAGATAAACGATCAAAAATCTGATGCTCTCCATAACGAAAATCCACACTATCAAAAACAATCTTTCCATGATGAATATTCAGATTTTTATCACTATAATCCTGCACCTGATGAGGAATCTCAAGCAACTCCACTACCTCATCTATCTCTACCACCACTCTAAAAAAATTTCTAAACGTCATCCCAATACTCCATACTTGATCAATCACTCTCAATACATAAGTCTGCAACAATACAATCACCCCTATCTCCAAAACCCCTTGCCCCCAAAGCTGAATCGCCACATAAATTGTCCCCAGCTCCAAAAACATCGCAAACAGTGCTGAAGCTCCCCAAATCCACATCGACTTGAAATATTGTGTCCTCCTCGCATCAGCCAATTCCTTTACACAAGAAGCAAAAGCCAACTCCTCTCTTGCTAGAGAAGCAAAAAATTTAATAGTCTGATTGTTGCTAATGGTATCAGACAAAATACCGCCCAACTCACTATCCACTGCATTTGCACGCTCCTGATAGGGCTGAATCCAGCGATACAATCGATACTGTGCAATACTAAATCCTACAGCCCCTACAAAAACCCCAATCGCAAGCCCTCTATGCTCAAACCATAAAATTCCAACAATCAAGACTAAATTCAAAACAAAAGGAATCAACTCCCAAGCCAACATATCAGTCAATCTCTCGACACTCGAGACACACTTTCTAATCTTGCTGATCAGACTCCCAGCAAAATGCTCAGTAAAAAACTGAAAACTATGACGATGAATATATCCAAAAATCTGTCTATACAAAGCCTCTTGCATCTTCATCTCCAGACTAATCACACAATAGTCATACGCCCTATAACATACAAAGGTCACTCATTTAATCCAAAACACAATCCCCAATAGAGCCAAAGCATGCTGAGCCACCTCACTTTTCAATCCCTCCACACTCGAGAGCAAATTGATAATATCCTTGTAATAGAGTGCAGGCAACAAATTCAACACAATCGATACCAACCTAAAAAATAGCGACCCCAAAGCCAAACCAGAAAACTTCTGATACTGTTTTCCGACAAATTTCCATACCCTTTGACTTGCTCCACGAGTCGCTCTTGCCATCCACTTTTTGCACAAAAACATAAAATCTGATCCTCCTTTCTTATTACTCATCCAATGCCCCAGCCTACCTCGCATTGTCTATATTGCTTTTATTCTATGACTTTTCAGTTTGATTTCAAGCCCCAAATAACTATAAGGAAAACACAACTCCTCTTATGCTAACATCCTACGCTATAGCGTATAAAGTTTCGGAGAACTTGATTTGTCATACTGAACTTGATTCAGCATCTTAGTAAGCGGATGGGATTCCGGATCAAGTCCGGAATGACGAAAAGATTAAGTCCGGAATAACAAACAACTAAAACTCTTCACTCTTCAACCTTAACTCTTAACTTCTTAACCTATGCTCCACCACCTCATCTGAAAAGTCCAAAAAATCTGATCAGAAACACTAATTTCCAACGATCTTTTTGGTATCCAAGCACTCTACGCTGGGACTCAACAGCAAGGTGCATTCTTTCTCTATCCCTACCTTGATGATCAGAAAAAAACAGTGCTTTACTTCGCTTTTGATGACTACCTCCAAAAAACTAGCTTTGAAAAAATGCTTAAAATTTCAGGAGTCTGACCAAAAACTGCATTTCAAATCGTACAAATTCCAGCTCTAGAACTCAAATCCGCAATCGAAAATCTTGATACAAAATTTTTTCAAGCTATTCCTGGGATAGGACCAAAACTGGCAAAAAAAATCATCCTAGAACTCAAAGACAATTTCCAACTCGAAGATGCACAAACCATCGACTCCAAACACAAACAATTTAAAAATATCGTAAAATCACTCAAGAATCTCGGCTATGATACGGAAAAAGTAAAAACAATTCTGACCTCCTACCACGGCAACCTAGAAAGCGATGATCTCAGTTCCATCATCAAACGAGTCATCTCACAAATGTAAAGTATATTGTAAAATAAATAGAGCAATCCAGTGCAGAAATGCACTTTTTTTCGTAATTTAAAACTAGCTCCTCTCTGGGAAACCATAACAAAAACATAAAATAGTTACAAAAAATTTGCATTTCCTCAAAAAAATACTATACTTATTTTGCTTATAAACTTAAATGAAAAAAACTCAGTAGCTATACTCTAAGTAGGGTCAATTTTGTCAGTCTTAGCAAAAACACTCTTAGATGTGGAAACTAAGATCGACAGCAGACCCTGCTGAGTATTTAAGTTTATAAGCACCACAGATAAGGGTGTTTTTATTTTTTTTATTAAATATAGCATGACTATCAATACACTACAACACTCATCAAAAGAAACATGAGCTGATCGCATCAACTATCATCAGCAAGAGGCAGCAAAACTCAAAAAACAAGCTCAAGACTACCGCAAAAAAGCACTACAATTTGAGCAACAAGCTAACCAACATCAACAAAAACTCAAAAAAATCCAACACGAAAAAATACTCAAAACAGTTAAAGAATTACCAGGGAAAGTCCTAGAAAAATGAAAGCAAACGTATGCAACAGGAAAAGAAGTTGTAAAAAAAGCCCGAGAACACACTAATCAAAAAGCTGAAGAATTTAACAATTGGATGGGAAAAACAATCATGAATCCTGTCTTAGATGCACTCAATTCAGGATACAAAAACACCTCCAGTATGCTAAGTGAACGACGAGAAAAAGCTAAACAACGACCTCAAGACTTGAAAAACTGGATAAATAACAACCTAAATATTGCCAAAGAGAAAGCCATTCAAAATATCGAAGAACTTGAAAAGCTTAAACAACTGCTCATCACTGCAGCCAAAAATAAAGCACTTAAAGGTATTGAACGAGTTGCTGAAAAAAGAGAGCTGACTATCACTATTGGAAGGGAAACGCATAAGTTCTTCCTCTATAAATGTGAACAAGTTTTTAACAAGCTCAAAGATACTCTCAGACAAGGTCAAAAGCAACTAAGATCAGGCTATAAAAATTATATAGCACCAGTGCGAGACCCAATGATTGAAGCCGCACAAAAAGGACGCGTACAGGGATGGCAAAAATGAAACGAACTGGTTAAAAGCCGAGAACACAACGACAACAAGCGTACTACGCTTATAGCAGAACAATAATTTTTAACTTGTAACATATTCCTATGACTCCTACACTAATCACCCTAGAACAAGCACAACACCTCATTCAAGAGGCACAAAATGAAGTACTCACACACTATGATGACTTTCTTGACAATCTCAAAACAGCCGCTACTACAGAAGCGAATACGATCATAGAACAAGTTGAAAAAAACAGTGCAGACAATATTTTAGATAACATCGACTAAGCAAAGAGAGACCTGAATAGCATAAGCGTTCAGGTTTTTTCTTTTTTACTTGCATTTATAGACCTTTTTTTTACTATCAAGACACGGATGCTTTTTATAAAAAAATCAAAAAATCTGATGCACATTAGCAAAGACCAACTCCACCATCTCGCTCATCTTGCAAAGCTCGAACTTACTGCAGATCAGGAAGACAAATACCTCAAAGACTTGGAAAACATCATCGGCTTTCTTGATACCCTTGAGCTTGATGCACAAAGCACCACCCTTGTGAGTGATGCCTCACTGCATACCTTCACAGGTACGGAAAAGTATCCTGATCCCAAATCACTGTTACAAAATAGCAAACATCCCATAGAGCAAAACTGCATCAGCATCCAAACTTCACTCAAAAACTCCTAATTCACAACCAGTTTTTTATCTTTTTTCACATACCACTATGACAGCACTACGAATTACTCTAGGAATCATCGTATTTCTCCTCCTCTTTATGGTAAGAGTAGTAAACCAATATGAAAGAAAAGTAGTTCTTACCTTTGGTAAATATACCAGAAAACTGACTCCTGGACTCAATCTTATCATCCCTATGGTTGAACAAACCATCAATGTCGACATCAGAGAAAAAGCAGTTGATGTCCCATCTCAGGAGGCAATGACCAAGGACAATATCTCCTGTACGATCAATGCAGTCATCTACTATAGAATCAAAGAAGACCAAGTAGAAAGATCAGTCCTCAATGTCAGAAACCTCGACTATGCTATGGCACAATTTGCACTCACGACTATGAGAAATATCGTAGGACAATTTGAACTTGATGAACTCCTTGCCAATAGAGAAGAAGCAGCTACCAAAATCAAAATGATCGTCGATGAAAAATCTGATGCTTGGGGAGTAGATGTACTCTCTGTAGAGCTAAAAGACATCAATCTTCCAGATGATCTCAAAAGAACTATCGGAAAACAAGCTGAAGCAGAAAGAGAAAAGAGAGCAAAAATCATCACTTCTGAAGGAGAACTTGCAAGTGCAGAAAACCTCAAAAAAGCAGCCACAATGCTTGCTGAAGCTCCAGGAGCACTCCACCTCAGAACTTTACAATCTATCAATGACATCAGCTCTGATCAATCAAATACCACCGTTTGGATGGTACCAGTTGAGGTTTTGGATGCGATGAAAGGTTTAGCTCACTTCGCAAAAAAAGACTAAAAATCTGATCTTAGAGCACAAGCCACCTTGCAGAGGGTGGTTTTTTTGTAACCTATGCCTCCCTCACACGAGAAAAACTCATTTTCAAGTCAGAATTTTTGCTTTTTTTACAAGAATGGGTATAATACTACAAAGTTTATTTCCTGATACCCAATACTATATACGGAAACGCAATCACGATACTCCTCTTTGGTCTAGCATTTACTGGATTAGGTACCGCCCTCTCCTATCAGCCTGTCAAACTCCTTTTTACAGGTATTGCCATAGAAGGGAAAGTCAGTGATGTTGAAAAAACAGACAGAAAAAACAGCGATGGAAAACGCAGCACTTCTTACCGCCCAAAAATTGAATATGAATGCAATGATAGTGGGAAGATCGAGCAACGAGCTAGTTTTTCTAGCAATCAGCCTTATAGCGTTTGAGAAATACTACATCTCAGATGTAACCCTAATAATCCCCACGAAGTAGCCATCATTGATGTGACCAATCTTTGAGGAGTAATTGTTGCTCTTATTGGCTTATTTTTTACCATATGAGGCATCATCAAGTTCAAAGAAGCTATCTATAACTCCAAAAAAAGAAAGCAACTCCTTGCACAAGGACTCAAAATATCTGCAGTGATCTCAGAAATTACTCGCTCAGGAAGCCGTATCAACAAACAACGAGCTTATATCATCACTGCTATCTATCAAAACTATACCTTTATCAGTGAAGAATGCTTTTTTGAAGTAGGAAACTACCTAGGAGTATGAGATAGTATTGAGGTGTATATTGATCCAAGCAATCCCAGCTATTATTGGGTAAACACAGAATATATTACAAGCCTTCCACCGAGAACCTATACCACACTCCCAGCTACAGTACTAGCTATGAGCACCTCCGATCTGATCAAATATCAGCAAAATAGCACTGCACTCATCCAATTGATGCAAAGCCATTGGCTGCCTGTGGAACTGAGAAATACACAAACCCAAATCCCTCCAGAAGCAGTCACAATGTTCAAACACATGCTGGATACTGAAATCAAAAAAAGACAGTCCTAAAACCTCAAAAAAGCTCACATACCTTGTAATGAGCAAGGCGATATAAGAACCTACACTACTGGAACAAAACCTTGTACTCCTATCCTGTCCCGCACAATAGTGTGGGATTTTTCTGTATAAGAGAAAAAATGAGGCAGGAGGGTTCAAAGAGGGTAATATCCATCGCTTCTCAATAGAATTGTCATCCTGAACTTAATGCAGGAGCTGACTTTCCAAGCTGTCATCCTGCCTGTCCCGCACAAAGTTGCGGGGAACTTGATGCAGGAGCTCGTTTGCGTATCAAATAGGAAATAACAAGCAATTGCAACTCTTCAGGCTAAACTCTTAAGTCTTAGCACTTCATTATTGACGATGATACAAACCTCAGACTTTTTCAAACCTTCAAAAAAATAAAACATATTTTAAATGAAATGTCAAGTTAAAAGAAAATGAGAAATCTGATTTATTTGCTTTATTTTTTTTTTGGACTATACTTGAGCTAACATAATCACTTAAGACAAGGTTTCTACTACACACCCTTGCAAAATAGGTGACTATGTTGGTGGTATCCCACCTTAAATCGCTTTCCAGACCCACTACCCAATACGGTCGGACAGCAAGTATCCAGAAGTCTTGAGAATTCATCTAATCGATACCTCTTGTTTGCAATGAGAAACAGGAAGTACCGATTGTATGAAATCGGACTCAAGGCTTCTGGGAACAGAGGCTCTGAATGGTATTTCCTTCAGAGTTTTTTTTATTTTCTCTTGTAGTCAGCAAGCAAATCACTAGGCTTAAGTCAGCATTTTATTCTTATTTTGAACATATCATGACAAGTATCCAACTTAGCCCAGAAACCCATAATAACTTCCTAAAACTCAAAACCACTATCCAAGAAATGGCTGGAGAAACAGTAAGCGATGATCAGGTCATTGATTTTCTCATTAGAAGTATGATGAGTAGTGTAGAATTACCAGAAGAAGAACACGAAGGATGCGGATGTTGTTGTGGAGGACACGAGCAAACAGAGGCAAAAAATCATCACTGCTGTAGAGAAGAAAAATCAGATAATCATCACTGCTGTGGACACCACCATTAAAAAAATCAAGAATATTTTTGACAAATATATAATCAAGCATTTTTACTTGATTTTCAAAAAAGAAAAAGTATGGTAAATCTGATTTATCATTCTTTTTTTCTTATGATCACACAAACAAAAACCTTTACTCACCTTGGACTCCTCGGCTATGAAATCACCATCGAAGCCGACAGCAACAAAGCCCTCCCTACAATCGAAATCATCGGACTCCCAGATGCAAGTATCAGAGAAGCAAAAGAAAGAATCAGAGCCTGTTTTAGAAATGTAGGGATCCAGCTTCCAAAAAGAAAATTTATTCTGAACCTCTCGCCGAGCAATCTAAAAAAAGTCTGAACCGCATTTGATCTGGCAATGGCTGTCGCCTTACTCGGTCTCATCCACGAAGGCAAAATCGCACATTATGAAAGACTCTCAGAGTTTCTCTTTTTCTGAGAATTAGGTCTAGATGGAAGTATCAAAAGAGTCAACGGACTCCTACCCAGCATTATCTCCGCTAAAAAACAAGGGTATCAAACCTTTTTCATTCCTCAGGACAACTGTTATGAACTAGAATATATTGAAGATATTACCATCATTCCACTCCATCATTTTTCACAACTTAGTGACTTTTTCCTAAAAGGTACACAACTTTCCTATCTCCGCAATGCAAAAAAAATAACTGATCTCCAACGCACACTCCCCCTTGAATCGCACGATTTTCAATATATCAAAGGGCATCTCTTTGCTAAAAGAGCATTGAGTGTTGCGGCAGCAGGACTTCATAATGTCCTAATGGTGTGAGCGCCTGGTAGTGGGAAAACGATGCTCAGCAAAGCACTTACTACGATTCTTCCACCACTTGAGTTTGATGAAATTTTAGAGGTAAGCCAAATTTATTCAGTGATAGGGAAACTTGACAAACAGCTCCCTCTGATTACCAAAAGACCTTTTAGACAGGTCCATCATACCGCATCCAAAGTAGCCATCATCGGATGAGGAAGTAACCTGACACCTGGAGAGGTTTCTCTCGCACACAAAGGCATCCTCTTCTTTGATGAACTGACCGAATTTCCTAGAGAGGTGCTTGAAGTACTAAGACAACCTCTAGAAGATAGAGAGATCAGCATCTCTAGAGCAAGTGGTAGCGTACAATATCCAGCCAATGTAATGTTTCTAGCATCTATGAACCCGTGCAAATGTGGCTACTACAAGGATCCAGAAAAAATATGTAGCTGTTCACTCAACGAAATCAAAAGATATCAAAGTAAAATTTCTTGACCACTGCTAGATAGGATAGATATGATTCTAGAGATTCCTAGAGAAAATATCAACACACTTTTAGAAAAAAGCGCAAACCAATCCTCCGCAGAACTTCTCAAGAGCGTAGAGACTGCCTGGAAATTCCAACAGCAACGCTTCAAAAATACCGCACTTCATAGCAATGCCTCAATGACTGCCAAAGATATCGAGACCTTCATTCACCTGGACAGCAGGAGTAAGGATTTTCTGGCACAAGCAACAAACAAATTCTCACTCTCAGGGAGAGTAATCCACAGACTCCTCAAACTTGCCAGAACCATAGCTGACATGGAGGAAAGAGAAGAACTCCTTGTTGGAGACATTATGGAAGCACTCCATTATAGAAGCAAAACCATGTTTGTAGAGAACAACTAGAAAAAAACCTGAATACTGCATTCAGATTTCCTAGCTTTTACCAGCAAACAAATTCAACTAATAGCTCAATATACCCTATGCTTCATCATTTCCTTGCTCATTCTTCACTGCCTTCATCAGAGGAAACATAATTACATCTCTGAGGTTATCCTGTTCAGTCAAGATCGCAAGGATTCTCTCTAGTCCCATTCCAAATCCAGATTGTGGAGGCATTCCATACTCCATCGCTTCTACAAAGGCTTCATCTCCACTCGTAGCTTCATCATCTCCCTTTGCAGCAGCCTCAGCTTGCTTATCAAAATTTGCTTGTTGAAGGAGTGGATCCACCAACTCAGAATAGGCTTTACAGATTTCTCGACCATTCACAAGGAGCTGGAATTGTTCTACGATATTTTCATCAGCATCAGAGATTCTTGCCAAAGGCTGCATAATCACTGGATAATTATAAATGAATGCAGGTCCAGTAATCTTAGGTCTCAGCACCTTTTTGTACAAATAGTCGATCAAGGTTGTCGTTCCCATCTGATCCATTCCTTCAAATTCGATTCCCTTAGCTCTAATATCAGCTCTGAGCTGAGCTGCATCATCGATTCCATAGCTTGAAATATCAAGTCCAGAAGCCTGATTTACTCCTTCGGTATAATCGATTCTCTCCCATGGAGTAGTAAAATCGACCGTCTTTTCGATTCAGTCTTTATCTTTTACCTTAAGCTGTTTTGAGAGACCGAGCTTTTCAAACAAATAATCAAACATCTGCTCAGTAAAGCGCATATTATCCTCATAATTTCGATACACCGCGTAATGCTCTACCTGCGTAAACTCCTGCACATGCGAAGGATCGCTTCCCTCATTTCTAAAATCCTGCCCAATTTCAAACACCTTTTCGAATCTCCCAACAGTCGCCTTTTTGAGCGAGGTTTCAAAAGCAATCCTGAGATAGACATCGGTATCAAAATCATTGTGATGCGTCACAAAAGGACGAGCTGCCGCACCAGAAGCCGCATTATCCAAGATCGGAGTCTGAATCTCTACAAATCCTTGCTCTCTATAAAAATCCCTCAATACCTGATAAAATTTTGATTTAAACAAAAAGCGAGCATACGTCTCAGGATTCATCGTCATATCCAGATACCTTTTTCTATACAAATCTTCCTGATCAGAGAGTCCGTGGAATTTTTCTGGCAATGGTCTGATTGCTTTTGATAAAAATTTAAATTCTGATACAAAGATGGTGAGTTCTCCTTTGTGCGTTTTAAAGACTTCTCCTTTTACTCAGATGAAGTCTCCCAAATCTACCATTTTTTCTACAAATTTATAGGCTGTCATCACTCCAGTTTCACTTTCATCAAAAGGTAAGCTTTCAACAGCAGTTTCTATGATCTTTCCTTCTGCATTTTTTTCTCCCTTGATGATTTTACACTGATCTCTATGGAACAAGAGCTGAATCTGCGCTGTACTATCAAGGATCTTTGCGAAAGCCAGCTTCCCATGAGAACGATAAAGCATTACTCTTCCAGCAGTGCAAACCTGCATTTGAGGATCAGTAATTACGGTTTCGCTATCACGAAGCTCAGCATCTTGATACTGATCAATAATTGCCTGAATCATATCTTTTTTTGCGAAGCTCTGAGCATAAGGATGAATCCCCATTTTTTGCATTTTCTGAGTTTTTTGTATTCTTACCTCTCTTTCACTAAGTTGTACTTGTGCCATCTCCTAGGACATAGGGAATAAAAATGATTGCTTCTAAAGGTAGGGATTTGATTATCATTTTCAAGAGAGAATAGATAGTCAAAAGTTAAGCGTTGAGAGTCAAGAATTAAGGGTAGAAAATATGAATTACAGATCTACGTACTTCCTCTTCACTCAACTCTGAATACTAAACTATCTAGATAGTGCGCAATGCCAAAAAGTAAAAATCCCTCAATCATAAAACTCAACTTACCTCAACATCAAAAAATAAGAAAAAATCTGACTCATTTGATCCTAAGCCAGGTTTCTCCATTTTTCCTCCTCAGCAGCACTCCCCTATTCAAAAAGCTTCAAATACTTCCCATAGCCTTTTTCAGCAAGCTCAGCCTTAGGCACAAACCTCAAAGCAGCAGAATTGATACAGTATCTCTTGCCACCAAGCTCAGCTGGACCATCATCAAAAAGATGCCCAAGATGCTTCCCATCAGCTTTGACTTCAGTTCTCACCATACCGTGTGAAGTATCTTCATGCTCAGAAATAAAGTTCTGCTCAATCGTCTTACTAAATGAAGGTCGTCCTGTCCCTGAATCAAACTTATCTATAGAAGAGAAAAGCGGCGTTCCATCAATCACATCTACATAAATCCCCTCTTCTTTATGATCCCAATACTCGTTCTGAAAAGGCGGCTCAGTATAGCCTTCTTGAGTTACTCTGTACTGGAGTGGGGTCAACATAGCCCTGAGTTCAGCATCAGTATAGGTTTTTTTCTGTGAAACTGAAACAGAACATACTTGTTCAGCCAAATCAGAAATCCCCAAGGCAGGAATCCATCTCTTGATCAGATTTCATGCTTTATCTACCAAAACAAAGGTGGTTTGTGTGACAACATTGTATTTCTTTCTAAGTACAAGATGAGTATCATAATCAACTCCAAAAATCTGAATATCCGCAGGGATTCCCTCCCTTACAATCGCTTGTTTGATCGCTTTACAAGAACTGCACCACTCCGCCTCAAAAAAGAGAATCGTGTATTTTGCCTTACTGTGAGCTAACTTTTCTGGAGTAAAAACGGTATAGGCACCAGTATTTTCAGCTGTTTGTACAGGGAGATCGCCTCGGTTTTGTGCTATAAAATCAGCCCTCCCTGAACCCTTTTTGTAGCGTTGATAACGATCTGCATTTTTTGCTGCATAATCCTGATGATAAGCTTCTGCCTCATAAAAAGTAGAATAGGGCTCTAGTTTTACCACAATTGGACGATCAAATTTTTTACTTACCTCAAGCTCTTGAATATATTGTTCCACGGCATGCTTTTCCTCTTCTGTGGTATAATAGACTGCAGGAGAATAATGAAACCCTCTATCAGCAAACTGCCCTCCTCCATCCGTCGGATCAATCTGATAAAAAAAGATTTGAACAAGCTGTTCATACCTGATTTTACTCGGATCGTAAATTACTTTGACCGCCTCTCTAAAATCCGTCTTACCACTTACTACCAGTTCATAACTTGGATTTGGATGACTACCTCCAACATAGCCAGCAATCGCCGTGATTACGCCCTCCTGCGCATCCATAACCCCCTCAATACACCAAAAACAGCCTCCAGCAAAATACGCAATAGCGTGCTCGGGGAGAGTTGTTTCAGTTTCTTGCTGAAATTTAGAAGTATCAAACATCAGTTCTCAATAAGAAAGTAAATCCTGATCAGGATTTTGATCTTTTTGTTGATGATTTTGATTTTCACTCACTTGCTTCAAAAGCGACTGCTCAATCTGAGCTAATCCAGTAAAACCCTTATCAATAAGAAACGACTCAATATTTTTTGTAGCCCCAGTTCCAATTCCAATCGCAAAAACAATACAAAGCATACCTAGTATTTTTTTCAACCATCCATCCTCTGATGCAAAGTTTCCTAAACGAGAGGTAATCGCCCTTCCAAACAAAGCAACCAAAAACAAAATCAGACCAAAACCTACAAGATACATCACCAATGCTCCTATTCCTGTTGTAAAATCTTGAGGAAGAATCAAGCCAACAATCAAGAGATAGGTAGGGGTACAGCTGGTAAAAATCGGTCCTAAAGAAGCTCAAAGTATAATATTTCAAATTCGGCCAGCCTTTTTTTGCACTAATCATATATGATTGAGTTTGAGCTTGTGTGAAAGGATATTTCGCAAACTTGGAATCAGCAAAAACAGCCCATACATTCCAATAATCACGGCCCCTATGATCTCAAGGAGCATGGGATCAATAAATACACCTAAAGTTCATTTTAATAAAACCGTAAAAAGAAAAATAGAAAAAATCAGACTTCCGATAATGAGTACAGTCTGTGATGACGCTTTCCTTGCTTCATGACTCGCCCCAAGTAAAATTGGAAGCATAGGAAGCAAACAAGGCGTCAAAATCGTAATCACTCCTGAGATAAAAGCAATAAGATAAAGCATAAACAATCATATGAAAAGTAAATTTTCAATATATGTATACATATTGATATTAAAATCAAGAGAAAACACCTCAAAGATATGAAACAGGAAGAAAAAGACTCCGAGAAGATGAAAAAAACTAACTAAGGGAAAATAAATGAATCACTACTAAGTGGGCAATTCGTTTATTGAGAGAGAAGGTATGGACTTTACAATCGTAGATTTTGTGCTGCATAGGGAGTGGTAAGGTAAAGGATTAATGGAAATTGTAAAGAAAGGTAGAACTGAAATCAAGGGGGAAAATCAAGAGAAAAGACTTGACTTTACTTGAAAAGAAAAATTAAAAAAATATATTCAGTTTTGATTTAGTTTTTTTATATAGCAATAATGACTTTTTCTCAAAGAGAAGGAATTGAACCACAACCTTTTTTACAAAAAGATAGTATGACTAAAAAACTTAAGATTAAATTATGGAACATTAGCGTTATCTTATTAGACTGATTATGCAAACAGGAGTTTGATGACTTTTGAAATGAATACTATATTTATCTAAAGAATGATTTTTTGTTAAAATTTGCTAACACTTTTTGATTAAAAATAAACAGTATTAGCGAGAGAAAAGATATATTTCAAGAAGAATATCTTAATATAATATTTAAAGACCGAAATAAAATTTATGATTACATAGAAATAGTTTTTTGATTTTTAAATCAAAGAGAGAAAATTAATTTTATAACAGATATAAACTTTATTCTTACAGAAGAAAATAGTGCCTATCATATGTCTGAAGATGGATTAATTATTCCTATAATAAACAAAGAAGAATTAGAAGCAGTGAATGAAGCAAGCACTACAAAATACACTCCTGTAAATAGACATATTCAAAAAGCGATTTCACTCTTTAAAAAAGAACCTGCTGATTATGCAAATTCTATCAAAGAATCTATCTCAGCGGTTGAAGCTCTTTGTCAAATTATTATAGATGATGAAAAGGCGACTTTAGGGAAAGCAATAAAAAAGCTCAAAGAAAAAGGAGTAATAATCCCTCCAGCACTTGAAGGAGCTTTTGAAAAACTTTATGGTTATACAAGCAATGAATGAGGTATTAGACATGCGCTTTCAGAGGGAGATACACCACCTACTTTTGATAATGCTAAATATATGCTCGTAAGTTGTTCTGCTTTTGTAAATTATCTCATCAGTAAAATGAATTAGTTTTTATCTTTTATCTAAATAAAAATGACAATAAATATTGATACCACACTCTCAATAGTTTTTATGCTCTGACTACTCATTCTAGCAGTCGGTTATTTCATCGTAGAAATCTTGGAATGAAAAGAATATTTTTGGAGAAAGCATTTAGAGAGATATAATAATTCTCTCTTTGATAGAATCGTCCACTATACGATATGGGGAATACTTGCTAATATTTGAGTTCTTCTTTTTGAAATATACTTCAACGGGACACAGATTATGTTACTTGAAACCTTTAATAACTCAGCGAATATAAGCTCTGGTGTTATATGAAATAATATAGATAGAATATGAATACAAATTTTTGTATTTTCTATATTTTACTTTCTCTACCTTTTAGCGGTAATATGCTTATTTTGGGGTTGAAAACGAATCATAAAAGCTATCTCTCGGATAGGGAAGATACTAGTCAAAAAATTGAAATCAAAAAATTCAAAACAAACAACCAATAAAGAAAACTCAGAAAAACAACTTCCAGAAAAAGAAGAAAAAGAAATCAAGAAAAACATTCTTATAGGAATCCTATCTTGATCAACCGTATCAATTAGTTTTCTTGCTTGAGATCTTATAACAAAAAAATGAGAATCTTTATGACTAGAACGATGATGAGTTGTCGGAGTTTTTGTAGGTTTTTTAGTCCTTGTTATCCTAACAAACCATCTTATGAAGAAAAAATTATAAAATAACTCCTCAATAGAAAGACAAACAGCAAATAACTATTTTTCTCAAAAACAGAAAAACACTCCCTTTTAAACAGAGAGTGCTTTTTCTTTTTTTACTTATTTTACTCCGTACTTGCCTTCGGCGTTTCCTCTTCCTCCTCTCGCCCTCTTTCTTCAGTCCATCTACCAAGCTGAGCTTTATGAAGCTTCTAATTTTCATTACTCCTCTTTCATTACATTATTCAACTCTACCCCTCTAGCACAATCTTAAATAAATAGACCAACACCGTTTCCTGCTTATCTCTCAAAAAATAAGCTAATCTTTGGAAAACCAGCATTTCTTTTACTTGATACCCTTTCTGCAACCACTTCTGAAATTCATAAACAAAGGGTTTAGAACTTTGCTGAAGCACTTGTCCTTGAGCGATAAAGTCTAGAGTTCCATAAGCATTCCAAGCTCGCTCTATCGGCGTTCCGATTGGGAAAGCATCTTCAAGGTGAACCTTGTTATAAAAGTGATACCCTAAATTAACCTGCTTACAAGAAGTTAAAAGTCAGATTTCTTTTTTGGTTTGTCCTAAATTCTCCAAAGGGATATGCTGTGGACTTTGAAGCGTTAAAGCATGAAAGAAAGGATTCGTTTGAGCATTTCCGAGGAGAAAAAGGTGATTTTTAGCTCTTGTCATAGCAACATACAAAAGCCTTATCAATTCCTCCTTAATTTTTTTATCTCCCTTTCGTTTCTCTGATCGTGGGAAATCCTCATCACAACAGAGTATTACCGTATCAAACTCCAAGCCTTTAGCTTTATGAAAAGTAGAAAGGACAAGAGTTCAAGGAGGAGTTTGCAAAAGGTCTTTTTCGATCAATCCTCTACTAGCATCTCTCAAGATCTGAGGCGTAAGATAGCGATTTTGCTCACAGAGGAGCTGAACAAAGCGACTTAGGAGCTGAGTATTTTTATTCTCTCCATATTTGGTAAGAATCTTTGTAAATTTTTCTTGGATATTTTGCAGAGAAACTGGATTGTGTTCATCTTCACAGCTTGTGAGAAACTCAGAAAACTCAAGGGTTTGTGTCAGCGTATACCCCTCTTCTTTGAGCAAAAGCGTCGTTGCATAGCCTTGTTTTTTGAGGAAAGTATCTACAATCAAACCGGTTTCATTATTGTGAAACAAGATAGCTACAGAAGCTCCAGATTGCAGCTGCTGCTGAAAAAAAGCATTGCCTAAAAACTGAGAAAGCCCTGCAAAAAGCTGACCTCAAGCAAGATCAATCGTTTGAATTTTAGTCTTTTCTTCGCTAAAAAGTCCTGCTTCTTGCTCAGGGCGAGCACTGACCAAACGAATATGCTGTTTGAGTCTTTGAGGATTTTGCTGAATAAATGCACTCGTAAAATCTACTAAAGCTAGAGTTGACCTGTAATTTGCAGTCAGTATTTGTTCTTTTGCTTGAAAAATTTGCTTAAAAGCCTGAATATGTTTGATATTTCCTCCTGCATAACCAAAAATACTTTGATCATCATCTCCTGCAGCCAAGGCTTTCATTTCCTCTCCTCTACTGGCATGTTCCTTGATCTGTGTGATGAGCTCAAATTGGAAGTCACTGACATCTTGAAACTCATCCAGCACCAAGACAGAATAGGGCAGCTGTAAGGCAGGCGTATTTTTGAGATAAGCGATCGCTTGCTTGATAATCAGATCACCATCTTCTTGCATCAGCTGAGCATTTGGCTCTTTAGCAAGGAGCTTGAGAGCATAGCCGTGAAAAGTATCTATTTCTAGATAATATCCTTGATTTCCGATGAGTTCAATGATTCTTTTTTTGAGTTCAAATTTTGCCGATCTTGAAAAGGTAAGCAATAAAAACTCCTCTTTTCTGATCCCATCTTCCAAAATCAGCGAGGCGACCTTATGGACGAGAGTTTTCGTTTTCCCAGCACCAGGACCTGCGAGAAGGAGCAGATTTTCTTTCTTTTCTTTGAGCACAAGCTGCTGCTCAGCAGAAAGACTATGATAAAGCTGTTGATATTTTTCCTTGGAAAGCGGCCTACGAAGCTCCTCTCTCCTGTTTTTGAAATATTTGTCTAAAAATACTTCATAGTCCATCGTAAAATACTCTTCTACAAAGCGATCTACGCCCCATCCCTCTTGCAATCTTCTTGCAAAAGTATCCATAATATGAGCTTGCTCAGTTTTTTTCTGATAAAAAGCTTCTAAATCTGCATACTGCTCCTTGGTAAATCTTGGAGGAGTATTTTCTCAGATTTTGATTTGAAATTTCGTTTGATAGAGAAAAAGTCCGCCTTCTATCCTAATAATCTCAAAGCGATGCAAAAATCTAAGCAAATTTTCTAGATCTAACAAGGAATAGTTTCTTTGCAAAAAGCGAGAAAAATCTGAATGTAATTGTTTGAGATTTCTGACAAACACGAGATTATGAGCAGACTTTTGTTCTTTTGAATAGTCTGAGGCAAGAAGAAAGTGCAAAAACTGCTGAGCATCTTGCACTAAAACACGATAAGTAGCCTTGATCTCTGAAAGATCCGAAAGGAAACGCATTTGATCGCCTTTGATAAGCAAGGCATGTGTTTTTTTGAAATGCAGAAGTAAGAGATCCAGCTGATAAGCAAGTGTTTCTTGTCCGAGCTGACGAGAAAGTTCGGTATTGAGCTTGAGTTTATCAAAATAAAGATCCGTAGCCTCAAAACTTTGCTCAGGGAGAAGTGATAAAAAAGCAGATCCCAATTGATCAATTTCTGCGAGTTTCTGCAAGGAAGAGCTGTGTTTTTCAGGATTGAGCACAAGAGAAATCTCATCATCCTGCTCAATAAAATGCTCCAACCTCAAAAGATTGACCAGACTTTTAACTCCTTTTTTCCCTTCAAAATCATGCAAAGGTAATCCAACATTGATATCTTCAATAGCAATGATTTTACTAGATTTAATGAGTTTATAGATGGCTTTGAGTTGCGATAAACTCTCTGCAGGAAGCAAGGCTCCAAAAAGCTGATCCATCCTTTCATATTGAGCACTCAAGCTCGCACGCGTATTGGCAGTAGCTCGGACCTTAGTACGATTAAATTCCCTCTTGATAAAGCCAAATTTTTCCAAAAAGAAAAGTGCGGTTTTCATCTTAGTTTCTTGCTGGATTTTCTGTTTGCGATAGTCCTCATCAAAATTAACTTCTCCAATTCGCCCTGCATCTTTTATCAGTTCTTTAGCTGATTTGCAAAGGAGTTTCGTGGAAGAATTCAGCTTTTTTGCTCTATTTTTGATACTTGTCCACAGGGCATTAATTTCCTTTTGCCTCACTTCTCCACTTTTATTGAGCTGGAGATTGGCATTGATATCTTCCGAATGATAAAGAATAATACAGGTTGCATCTTGCTTATCTCTTCCCGCTCTCCCAGCTTCTTGGAGATAATTCTCTAGCGAAGAAGGAATCCCATAATGGATCACAAACCTGACATTCTCCTTGTCCACGCCCATCCCAAAAGCATTCGTCGCGACAATCACCGAACGACCTCCATTGATAAAGTCATCTTGAATCCTTCTTTTCTCCTCAGCTTTCATCTTCCCATGATAAAAACTACAAAGCTCAAAGCCCAAAGTTTCATTGATTTTCGCAGCGAGGTTTTTTGCTCCTTGCAGATTCTCAGTTTCTGCCCCCGTATATCTAGTAAAAATAATACAAGGCTGACTCTGAACACGGTTTTCCAACAGTTCAAGGAGTTGCTTAAATCTCTGGTCTTCATCCTTGCTTTCTAGGACTTCATAGTGGAGGTTTGACCTTGCAGAAACGGATCTAAATTCTTTTAACTCATTCCCTAAACGATCTTTGAAATAGGCTTTGATTTCCTCGGTAACATCTTTTTTTCCTGTCGCAGTAAAACAAGAAATCTTGACGGTTTCCAGACTTTTATTCTTTTTGCTTAATGCTTTCACAAAATCCGCAATAAACATATAATCAATCCTAAAATCATGCCCCCATTTGCTGAAACAGTGCGCCTCATCAATCACGATCCTCGCAATCAACCTCTTGGAAAGCAGATGAATCGTGGAGTGGCTCCTGAGCATCTCAGGCGAAAGATAGAGCAGATCAATTCCTCCAAATTCCACCTTTTCAAAGACTTCCTTTCTCTCTAGGGGATCAAGCGTGGAATTCAGATAGCCAACATTGCTAATATGATGCCTGTGATTGAGGACATCTACCTGATCTTTCATCAAGGACTGCAAAGGAGAAATCACTAAAGTCAGATAAGGCATTTGATCTGCCATCATCAAGGCAGGAAGCTGAAAAGTCAGTGATTTTCCTCCTCCAGTGCTAAAAATTGCAAGCAAATCCTCCCCTCTCAAAGCCGCCTCTACCACTTCCTGCTGAGAAATCTGTTTTCCATCAGCAGTTTCAAAACTTCTAAACTCATCATAGCCAAAAAACCTCTTGAGTTCCTTTTTCGCATCATATACTTTATACTTGAGAAAAGCTTGTAAAATCTGATGAACAGCAGGCAAATTATGCACAATCCACGCTGGCAAAATCGAAATATCTCTATCAAATTCCCTTTTAATAAGCAAAAGCCTGATTACATACGCTAATTCTAAAGGAAAATCTTCTATAAATCCTTCCAAAACTTCTTCAAAAAAAGCTTCCTGCACAAAACCAGTAAAACGAGATCTGATTTCAGCTTTTAGATCTCTTTGTTTTGGGATGAAAAGCCCTTTTGTTTGAAGATAAACAAAAAAATGCTGAAATTCATTCCTCTTTCCGAGTAATGCAAAAAGGAGCTGTTGAAGTTCGCCCTCTAAGCTCAGAAACTCTTTTTCACAAGCCTGAAAAAGTTCCAAACAAAGCCTAGAATCCTCTATTGGATCGTTTTGTTTATTGAGCTTATAATCTTTTACCAGCGCATGCGAGGGATATCTGATAAATATTAAAAAAGCAAGCCACAAGGTATCAATGATCAGCTTTTTATACAGATCAAGCGGCAACTCTTTTGCCTGCAAGAGAAATTGCAAATCATGCTTGAGGATATTATGCCCCACCAAAAAATCGCCCTGCTCCAAATAGGGCAAAAGCGCCTCAATTTGCTGCCCTTTGTAGAGATGATTTCCCTGCTCATCAATCAGCCCAAGGCTTTCTATCTTTCCTTTATGATTAACTTCGGTATCAAGGATCAGGAGCTTTGCTTGAGGCATCAGAACAAAAAGAAACTAAAAGCAGTCCCCCTTCTCCAAACGCTACTAAAAGAAAAAAAATCTGAATAAGCTTGAAAGGGTTGACTGAGAAGAAAGGAAGAGAATGCCTTAAGTATAAGTGATTTTTGCTTTTTTGCAAATTTTAGGAGAGAAAGTTACTTGCTAAATCAAACTCTATTCACAAGAGATCATCAATTCTAAAGACAGTTTTTCGAGTTCATCAACTAGCTCCTCTTACAAGTGGGGTTCCTTCATCATTTTCATATATCAATCTTTGGATAATTTTCTTTTTTTTCAGTACATTTTCTATAGTATAACTTACCACATACTCTATCTGACTGACAGCTGGAGCTTCATCCTCTATTGTGATGATTTGAAAATCTAAAAACTCTATATTTCTCATTATATTCCTAAGCATACCTGCATACTGTTTAATAGTCATATTGTTCATAAGAAAAGATCATAATTGTTGAGCAACTAGTCAATATTTCTTCAGTTTTAATGCTAAAAAATTATCATATATTAATTTCTCTGGAGTATTTTGAGAATACCTACGTTCTTTAACTATAATTTCTAACTCAGTTCAACTTCTTTTTTCCCAGGAAGATAATAAGTTCTCCTGATATTTTTTTTCGTCATGATTTTTTTTAAAATCTCAAAAAAAATCCTTCCATGATTTTTCTTCTATAGGAGTTTGTCTTGTTTTTTTTTGATATTCTTGCTTATCTTTTACCCAATCAAAAACTGCAAATAATAACGCTAAAGTCTTATGTGCTGTAATTTCATTATAATAGTTAATATCATGCCCATGGAGAATTCAATTTCTATAAGGAATTTCTATTCTTTCTTCATTTGTTTTTCTCCTTACAGAAGAAAATAACCTTATTATCTGTGGTAATCCTCATTGATATCATACTATAGAATTAGGAATTACAAGATGAGATCCTTCAGAAAATGCTCACTTCTGTTCTGGAGTAACATCACTAATAATACCATCAATACACAACAATAAAACAGGAATACTTGCATGATACCTCTTTTCCTCATGATCTTTTAAAGCTAATAACAAAATATTTTTTCTTATGTAAAATGGCCGAAGTAAATTTTTAGAAAACCTTATTTTGTACCAAGGAATCATTTTAGATATCATTTTACATAAAATCTCCTCTGCACGAGCATTATTTCATTTTTTAATTTCATTAACCGCCTGCTCTGCCTCAGGGACAGAAACACTTCAAAATAAAGTCCGTCATAAGGGTCAAAGTAAGGAACTGAAATCATCTATATATTGGATATATTTTTGATATTCTTCTTTTAAATTATGATGATCTTGCCTCACTTTTTTCCATTCTTTTCATTCAAAGAAACTGGCAATGTTTAGAAACAGTCACATACCATAAATTTGTTCGTTCATTTTTTTTATTGATTCCTCCTCTTTATATGATAGCATTATTTCAAAATAAACAATATAAAAAATCAGACTATCAAATAATCACTTTTTTTTCAAAATCTTTTAAGAATCAATCTGGCACTTGATTAATAGCAAAAGCATTTCTTATAAAGATTAAACGATGACTTCCAGAAAGTGAATATCAATTATTATTTATTCCTTCAAGGGAATAATCATTAGATGACACTAAACAAGATCAAAAAAAGATAACTCCAGATATCCCTTTAAATTCTGGTTTTAAAAAAAGATCATTAGGAACTTTTATTTTTCATAGTCATTTTTCTAAAAATAATTTACTTTCTAAAAAAGGTCATTCTAGTTTATTATTATGATAAGGTTTTGTATAATATGTTTTTCAGAAACCATATAAAATAGATTCAATACCGTTATTGATCATATCTCCATAAGATTCTCATCAATTGATCGCAATGATAAAAGGATCCTTCTTGTTAATCCTATAATTTTCTAAATATTTTTGATATTTCTTTTGTTTATCTACAATCACACTTGTTAACCTTAATTTTCTAGGCATATCAATATCATCTATATATCATCATGAAATTCATTCAGGAATTTCTTCTAACTTATCCTTTCCAGTTCACTTACTTGATGCGACACATTCTACTCGGACTATACTTCAGCCAACCTCCATTTTAATATCAGGATTAAAGGATTCTTCTTTGTCACATAGTATATTATATCATCTTTTTCTTAAAAATGATACGAGATATAACTCCCACAACCTTGAGATAAATTTTCATTTTCTTCTAAGCTCTTTAGGAAAGTTTTTATCTAAATAAGGAAATGATTCATGATATATACGGTTTACAAAATCAATAAATTTTTGTGATTCATTATCTTTTGAAACACAATGTTTAATATACCAACTATCCATATCTGAAAAATGCTTTTGCAATTCTTGCAACTCTTCAGTTGTTTTAGCATTTCATAAATTTTCAAATAAATTTTTCATATTCCTTTTATCAATTAGCTAAAAAATTGAAAATATTCTATCAATCTTATTGAGTTTCGTTTGAAGTAGAGCAATAAGTTATGATATTTTACAATATCTTGAGAATTATGATATACCTCTTACTCTGCCAATTTTCCCTATCTAACATAAATCTTCAGTTTAAAAACTTTTGAACAATTATATGAAAAACGACAAATAAAAGCTGAATAAAGGAGAGGCTCAATATTTACCCTATAAGAAGAAAAGAAACAAGGATTAGAAAACCTACTTCTTCTTCCCTTTCCCCTTGAGAAAAACTACGACCCCAATCTGATTTTCAGGATCTTCTTCTGGAGAGATTCTATTGATCTTTGCCGTAAAAAGATCGGTGTAGCCGGCTTCCAAGAGCTTTGCAATTTCTTTATTGTGAGCTCTCGGCAAGTATCCGATTTTGGTCTTTTTGAAATACAGGGCAATCGCATCAGCATCATAGGGGTTTTCGGGTTCTAAGACAAGTTGAAGCTCAGTTCAGATTTTGAGCTGATCAAAGACAAAAACTCCCTCTGCAAACGAGAAACCAGCAATGTGACAGTGAAGAAAATGAAGATGTTTCATGAGTAGGTATGATGAGAAAAATAAAAAATCACAATACTCTATTTTATGCGGTCTGCAAACCTTTTGCCAGCAAATATTCACTAAGCGAACGAAATCCACCCTCAGCCGCATATTGCTGCAGTAAGACTTTATCTCTCGCTTTAACTCTGATATTGATTTGGGAGTCCTTTGCCATTGAGAGTTCATCTCTAATCAGATGCTCCATATCTTGAATCAATGCAGGGAGGTCAGACTCGGGATATTCAGAATCAAGTCCTGCTTCTTTACATCTAATATATACCATCTTTTCTCCATCTCGTACCTCATCGAGAGGCTTGATACTGAGTTGATAGTTTTTCCCATCTACTGGAATCAGAATCATGGTTTCTTTTGTCATTGTGATAGATTTTTAAGATAAAATTTTTTGATCATTGTTTTGTAAACCTCTTTGACCTCCCCATTATGGATAGGAAGCGGTAATGATAACCCTGTTTTGAGATGAACGAGCTTATGATGCAAGCCTCAGATTGGCTTTCTCAGTTCATAGCCTTCTGTCTCCAAAAAGCTAATGAGTAGCTTCAATTTTACAGATTGGGGATTATTGAAACTGCTCTATCTTTTCTTTTTTAGTCATAGCTAGCCACCGAGAAGTAAATCGTATGTATATTTTACTATACCCTTTTCTATACAAAATACCAATCTTTTTATAGTTTTTCCACCTTTTGCTATACAGAAAAAGAAATCTGGCGTCAGACTTCATTTTTAAGTTCTAGCAGTAAAGCTTTGTCTTTTTTAGCTTTTAGGTCTTTAGTTAGCTGGAGTAGTGGGAGATTTATGGGAATTGCAAGGGGAGGTTGGAGGAAAATACAAAAATTATCTTCATTATTGTTTTTTACACCATTAAAATTTCGATATTTGATTGAAATATGACTACTTTTACATATCATTTTGATTGATATGTTTTTAATCATCTACACATCAATATGAAAAAATCGTATAAAATAGAACAATGAAATTCTTTTGAATTAATAAATAAAATCAAAAATAATTCTATTGATTTAGTGATTACTTCTCCCCCATACAATATTGGTAAAGTATATGAGAAAAAAAATCAATTAGAAAAATATCTAGAACCATATAAGCAATTTGCAAAAACACTTTTTAAAAAAATATCTCCCACATGAAGCGTTTGTCGACAAGTGGGGAATTATATAGAAAAAGGAGAGGTATATCCATTAGATATTTATTTTTATGATATTTTTAAAGAGGCAGGATTTAAATTAAGAAATAGGATTATTCGACATTTTGAACACGGATTACATGCTCAAAATAGATTTTCTGGAAGATATGAAACAATACTCCGATTTACCAAAGATGATGAATACACTTTTAATCTAGATGCTGTTAGAGTACCTTCAAAATATCCAGGAAAATTACATTATAAATGACCAAAAAAATGACTCCCCTCATGAAATCCTTTATGAAAAAATCCTTCAGATTTTTGGACAACAATTGAGGAAGATCGAAATAAACTAATATGGGATATTCCGAATGTAAAATCTAATCATCCAGAAAAGACGAAACATCCCTGTCAGTTTCCAGTTGAACTAGTTCAAAGATGTATTTTAGCTCTCACAAAGGAAGGAGAAACTGTTCTTGATCCATTTCTTTGAGTAGGATCTTCAATAATTTGAGCTATTTTACAAAATAGAATATGAGTATGATTTGAATACGATAAGGATTTTATTACTATCTCAAAAGAAAGAATTCAACAACTTGAAAAAGGAGAATTAAAAATTAGGAAATTAGGAACTCCTATCTATCAGCCGACAGGAAAAGAAAAAGCCTCTCAAAACCCTTTTAAAAAATAATTTTTATCCATTCATTATATAAGAATGAAAATTTGAGCTATGTATTCTCATCTGAACTGATATGAACGACTTCTTGTTCATAAGAAGAATTTATGGGAAGAAATACAAGAAGTAATATCACAAATGGATTCATCTCAATTTAAGACAAAAGAAAGTAAAGAAAAAAATATGAGAGGAAGAATGTTATTTTCTCCTATAGACTTAAATGATTATTTTAAGGAACAACTTACCGCAAAATGACGAAGCGAAAAACGCACCTCTTACCGAGTCACAGATGATTATAAACTTATTACAAAAACATTAAAAATGGATCAAAATGACCAAAAAAGGATAATTGAAGAAAATAATAAAACACCAATATTGTCATATAATCAAACAGATTTCCAAAAAGAAAGAGTTGCTATAGAAGTACAATTTTGAAAGTATGCTTTTATTGCTTATGACTTATTTGTAAAACATCTTGCATTTTATGTAGGAGATGACATTGATGTGTGAATTGAAATACTCCCAATGAAATCAATACAGGCACAGATGTCATCATGACCATGATACTATGAAAGTGCCTTATATGATCTTGCAAGGCAAGGGAGAGGAGTTCCTGCTGTTCCATTGGTTCTTATCTGAATTGAAGAATAGAATCTACTGTAGATAGTAGTAGATTCTCTTCCTCACTTCTAAATCAACCCCTGCTTCCTCGCAATAGCTCTAGCAGACTCGGTCAAATACTTCTTCCTAATTCTAATCGCCTTTGGCGTAATTTCCACCAGTTCATCATGTGCAATATAGCCCATCGCCTGCTCCAAAGATAAATGCACAATCGGATCAATTCTCATCGCTTCATCATTTCCAGAGTTGCGGACATTATTCATCTGCTTATTGATCGTAAGATTCACGGTCATATCGCCTCCTTTCAAATGCTCTCCTACAATCATTCCTTCATAAATTGGCTGAGCAGGGTCTACGAAAATCGGACCTCTTTCCTGTAATTTGAAAATTCCATACATCATCGCCTGTCCAGTTGCGGAAGAAATCATAGATCAGACTTGTCTTTTTTGGATTTCTCCCTTAAAAGGCGCATAATGAGAAAAAGCTGAAGTCATAATCCCTTCCCCCTTGGTCGCAAGGATAAACTCTCCACGAAAACCGAGCAAACCTCTGGTCGGAATCTCAAATTCCATCGTCGTCAAACCATTTTCAGAACTCATATTTTGCATCAAACCCTTACGAGGAGCGAGCATATCAATAATCGTTCCTGAAAGCTCATCTTCCACGCTCACGACGAGACTTTCAATCGGCTCAAGTTTTTCTCAGTTCTCCTCCTTATAAATCACCTGTGGAGCTCCGACTTGCAGTTCTCGACCTTCTCTACGGATCGTTTCAATCAACACTCCAAGGTGCAGCTCCCCTCTCCCAGCAACAATAAATTTTCAATCCTGATTTTCCACTCTCAGTCCCACATTGGTTTCGGCTTCTTTTTCCAGTCTTTCAGCCATATTTCTGGTCGTCATATATTTCCCTTCTTTCCCAGCAAACGGACTATCATTCACGAGAAATTCCATACTCAAAGTAGGCTTATCAATCGCAATGCTCGGCAAAGCCTCAAACTCCCCTACTCCGACCGTTTCTCCTACAAAAATATTGGGGATTCCGCTGATGGTCACGATATCTCCGCACACTGCTTCATCAATCTCAATTCTTTGCAGTCCGAGCGTCCTGAAAATCTTGGCGATCTTACCACTTCTGATTTCTCCTTCATTAGAAATCACAGAAACCTGACTTCAGACTTTTAGTTTTCCTTCATACACACGCCCAATTCCTAGTCTTCCAAGATAGTCATCATAGCCCAAATTCGCGATCTGCATACGGAAATTCTCCTCGCTCTTGTCCTCAGCAGGCTTTACATGCTCTAAAATCGCCTCAAACAGCGGCGTCAAATCCTTGGCTTCATCAGAGAGTTCCTTCATCGCATACCCATTTTTGGCACTGGCATAGATCACAGGAAAATCAGCCTGTTCATCGCTCGCCCCCAACAAAATAAACAGATCAAAAAGCTGATCAATCACTCGGTCAGGTCTCGCCGCAGGTTTATCAATCTTGTTCACCACGACCATCGGCTTGAGTCAGAGTTCCAAACTCTTTTTCAAAACAAACTTGGTCTGCGGCATTGGTCCTTCATAGGCATCTACCACGAGAATCACCGAGTCCACCATACGCAACACTCTCTCCACCTCGCTCCCAAAATCAGCATGTCCTGGAGTATCTACGATATTAATCCTCTCACCATGGTATTCAATCGCCGTATTTTTCGCATAAATCGTAATTCCCCTCTCCCTTTCCTGATCATTATTGTCCATCACAAGGTCCTGCTCCTCCATCTTTTTGAGCGTTCCAGATTGTTTCAAAAGCTGATCTACGAGTGAAGTTTTCCCATGATCCACATGAGCAATAATTGCGATATTTCTCATTGCCATTTTTTAGCTAGAAAAAAAATTAAAAGTCTGAATACAAAGACACGAGGCTTATAAAAAAAAAGCTCTCCCAAAAATAGAGAGAGTATACAGAATCTCGTATCTTTTTCAATAACAGGAGAGGGAAAACAATTATTTTTTACTCTTCCCTACCAAAAACGCATAATACCAATGAACAAAAAGTCCAATTCCCCATACCAAAGGACGCACGATAAACCCTCGGTTCCAGCCCCAGAGTTGGATTTCAAATCTCAAAAGGTTTACATTTACGGTAATAAACAGTAGCAAATGCCAATAAAATCCGACCTTTCCACCAGATTTTTCTACTCGTGTTTTTAAGGTATCTTGTTTCATGACGAGTATATAATCAAATAAAACAACAACTACAGCTTAGTAAAATAAGGGAGAAAATCAAGAAAAACTTTTACATACTCCAACTCTTTACTTGTAATGAGAGAAAAAAAACTTAGGATAAAAGCAACTTTTTTATTTTCCCTTGTATGCTCATGTTCCTCCCAGAAGAAATTTGCGAAAAACACGGACTCAAACCTTTCTTTATCTGTAATATCCTCCTTGCGATGAGGAGAGTGCTACAAGCAAAAAGGGACTTTGATATTGAACATTGGGAAAACTATTACAACGAACTTTCAGATGGGGAACTCAGCAAAAGAATTGAAGCATTTGAACAGCTCATATCAAGTCCTAACGGTGAACAACAACTCTTGGAAAAACTGGAAGAAAAAGAAAATAATCCTGAACGGCAATTTTCAAAACTCGCCGAATCCATCAAATATTGAACGATTCCAAAAGCATATCTTGCTCGCATCGCCAAACAAGAAAACCTCACTTGGAAAAACTTTCTCAGTATTTTAAAAGAAGAGAATTCTGAACTAGATATTGAAAAATTTACGGAAGACTGTAAAAAATATTTCAGCAGAAATTCCAATCCTCAAATGCAAAAGCTTTTGAAAAACTATCAATGATAAAGCTCCTGCTCTGAAAAGAGGAAGTTAGAAAAGTTTTTAACTCCTCCCCTCGCTATTCTGAATTCCAAAATCAGCATCATTAATCATCCCCGTATTATTCTTAACTCCAAAATCGTCATCCTGAACTTGTTTCAGGATCTCAGATTCCGTGTCAAGCACGGAATGACGAATCTAAGCACAGAATGGACAACTCATTTATACAATATTCAAAAATATACAAAAAAAGAAATCTAACCTCAACAATCAGACTTCTTTTTTTAATTTTTTCTACTTCTCCAAGCTCATCAATTCTCCCAAAGGCTGATCATTTTCAAGCAAAATCGGACTTGCAGTTGGCTGATTATACTCGGTATCATACTTCGCTTTCAAATACGCAGCCAAATCCGCACGCGTCCTAAACTTAATCGCTTGATACGGCTCATCAAAAGCCAACTTCTCCACAAACAAGAACTCTTTCCCAGTATCTATCAAGACCCCAATATGACCTATAAAAAGAAAATCCTCTTCCCCCTCAAAATGTGAATGCATCCACACCGAAATCAATGAAGCCTTAGATTTTTTGAAGCTTACACCTTTCTCTGCCCAGCTTTTTTTGATATTTTCAAAATGCACAGCCTGATCTTTTGTGGTAATGGTTGGCACGAGCGAATAAAAACTTTCAAAAAGCTGACTTTCCGCAGCAGTAAACACTCTTTGTGGACTATGCTCCAAAGCGTCTTTATCCATAAAAAGCTTGCTTGTATCAGCAATTTCTGGCTTTTGAATAGTGATCAAATCCTTCATTAAATTGAAAGAAGTGATTCTACAGTTATAACCGATAAAATCCGGAGATTTTTGTTCCAGATTTTCCAAGATCGGCGAGAGATCATATTCTGGAGTCAAACCTTCACTCTGAGCAAATCCAGATGCTACCAGCGATCCTGTCCCCGCCGTTTCGTTGAAAAAAACGACTTGCTCAAAGAATTTCTCTACATTTTCTTCAGCGATTCCCGCTTGCAAAAAGGCAGCTTTCACCTCTTCTTGACTGGCTTGATCTACGAGATTGGAATAGGTCAATCCCTGGGGATCTTTCTGGCAAGTTTTGGTCGCTGCATCATAGCTTCCTCATTGATCTAAGCAGACATCTTTGGCATCACACCCAGCTAAAACTATAAGAACCAAGAGAAGAAGCATTCAAAAAAGTTGTTTCATCAATGTTTTTTGAAAAAGAATAAAAGTTATATCCCCTCACATGGAAATCATCAGTAAGAGAGTCAGACAGAGTATAAAAAAAACAATAAGTATTTTCAATGCAAAATAAGCACCTGCGAATTTTCAATCAAAAAGCAAAGTCTCGCATATCCAGAATAAACAATATCCAAGAATCATCTCCGATCCTATTACTTTGCACAATGGTCATTGTGCAAAGTGGAGCTGTGAGTCGACAAGTTCGACTGCTGGTAGGTGTCAAGCAAAAGATACCCATACATATGTATGACCATCGTGGGCAAGATTAGATGAAGGAGGTTGTATAGATGCAATCTCTAAAGGACTTATTCCTAATCGTATTGACCTTTTTTGTGTAGCATGTGCAGCAAATCAGATTGCAATAAATGGATGGAATGAAAAACATTGTGTATTGGGACAATCTTCCGCAGATCATAGTTCGGTTTCAATTTTATACCAAGGTTTACAATCTGTTCCCTTTTCATGGACAGGGCTTCCTGAAGTTGTTGCTTTATTTCCTCATGCTCCTATTATAGTCATTAGAGAATCTGATTCCTCTTCAACAGATTGTCAAAAGGTTGCTGATACAGAAAAAACATTTTTCCATCTTCAACATACTAATGTTTGTCAGTCAAATACTGCATGTAATAATCTGTCACAATCTCAATGTTCTAATAATATGACATGTACTCGACAACCATCATCTAGTAATAGTAAACCTCAGTGTATAAGGCAAGATGGTCAACCAGCAACTGATATTGATTGTAAGCCGAATTGGACAAAGCCGAGTTGTGGTAGTACATTACCAACACTATCTCTACCATCTGATATTACGATTGATACAAAACTACTTCCAAATAACAGTCCTCGCAATAAATGTCATGAATCCAGACATTATGCAGTAACTGTAAATAATCCGAGTAGAAAAAAAATGAAAATATCTACAAAAACTACAATAACTAATGGCTATGGTGGGACAATCTATGATCAACAAGATTATAATAATAGTAATATAAGTACTACCTCACATCAATTTATAGTTAAGACAGGGTATAGTGGTGATGTTTGAATTATAATAAAGGGAAATATTCTGATTACTATTGAAAGTGAGGGTAATATAATCACTAAACAGATTAATTTTACACTTAGAAATCCAGAAGATGTATTTTGAAAACCATGTGACGCATTCTAAGTTTATACTATTTCGTTATAGATACTTTTGTGGTTTTGAATATGCTTTATACTCTGCAAGTAATTAGATAACTATATAAAACAAATAGTAGTGGATAATCAGTTTATCTGCTACTTTTCTTTTATAAGAATCAATATATAACATCTGTAGCATTATGAACTAGCTCAAATCTCTATTATACCAAACATAAAAAGTCCAACTTGGAGAAAGTCAGACTTTTTTGATTGAGTTATAATACATTAAGTGATTTATGGTCTTTCTCTGATGATAAAGTTATCGCGTATTTTAGCTCAATGGTATCAAATTACCATTGCATGTATTTTTAGCTGATGAAATGATGGAGAAGCCGCAATTGCACCTGCATAATTATGATTAGTGTTATAAACTCCAGAAGGAAGAGGACGAGTATAATTTTCATCTTCATAAAAGCTATAATTGCTCCAATGACTTCAGTGTCATTTGATATATACTTTTTTTAGGATAGGATCGGTCGTAGGAATAAAAATACAAAAGAAGCTTCCAACATCCTGATACTTTACATTGTTATAGTGTGATCCTCGCTCTGAACGAATAGATCATGGACAGATTTTCTTCCAATACTCTGTATAACTCTTGTAATATCGCATATAGGTATATGGTTGATGACTTGGGCTTACAAGTGTACCATAGTATTGGAGATCAGAATATTGGGGATCATATTGAAGTTTAAAGTAAGATACTGGTTTAGAGGGATTAGTCTGACTTGAGACTTTCACAAGCATATCCCTATTTTCTTGCTCTTCCAAAAAAGAGATAGTGAGCATTTTCGTACCATTTGTTTTTCATCCATGAAGTCAAAAAGTGTTTGTATGAGCCACCTTATTGTCCATAGGAGTTTCAGCTTCCTTTTGTTGATCATTATCTCTAGCTTCAATCAATCCTCTTTCATAGTCTGCGAAAGGAACGAGTCAAATACCTCGTAATACTTTATTATCTCTTAAATTAAGATTACTTTGATTGTACCTAATGACTTTCGGATTTTCTTTTGTTCCATCTCCACAACTCGGTTTAGTCCAAGTAGGATCACAGTCTACATCAGTAGCTGGCTGACCATCTTGTCTGATGCACATGAAAGGAGATGATCCATCCCCTAGTCAAACAAGCTCTGATCGATAGCAGTTATGATGGGGATCACAACTAGCGGAACTATTGAAATCTATACAATTCTCTCCAATCTCAGGTAGCATACAATGTGGTGGAATATATTGATCTAGGAGTCCTCATACTCATATGACTGGAGAGGGGTTACATTCAGGTCATAAAAATCATGGAACCTTATGTCCACAGTAATGACATTTAGGGTCATTTCGATTATAACTGATAACACCAAAATGTGGTTCACTATGACAATTATTACGCATATAAGCTCTACATTGTGCTATATTCATTTCTTGACATATTCCAGTCTGTACTCACTGAAATGCACTCTTACACTTCCACTTTGCACAATGACCATTGTGCAAACTAAAGCCATTAGCGGTATCACATACTGGAGCATTCGCTACACAGCTATTTCCTTGCTTCGTATAACCAGCATTACAGGTCCACGAACATTGTGCTGGAGTAGACCATGCTGTTCCATTCCATGTTAGGGTTACCGTACTAGACACATAGCTTGCATTCGCAGGCGCTCATGTTTGTGAACACGGTACCTGCTTGGTATCTGCCACACAAGATGTGCCATTATAGGTATAGTTGAGATTACATACATTACATACCGTAGTTGATCCATTATTAGCTCACTTACAGTTCCATCTTGTACCATTTGCGAGTGTTGAGGATGCTGGTTCATAGGTACTATTTGCAGCACAAGTATTGAGCTGTACAGGGTCTGAACATTTTCCTGCTTCAGGCTGACGGAGGTAGGCTTTACATTCTTTAGCGACTCCTGTATTTCCTTTACAATTCCATTTCCATCCCTGGAGGTTACCATTACTATATGGAGCAAATCACTCCACACTATTACCTACCGCACAGAGTTCAGAAGTCGCAGTCAAAGCAGTATCTACATAACTTTGATCCAATCCTGGCTTACATGCTGAGGCAATCGGCAAAGTTCTCGTTGCCTGACAG
>JAUMYK010000011.1 GCA_030528665.1 bacterium | reverse complement strand
TCTCACAGAAAAGGAAAGTAGGTATTGAGTTTTATTGGTTTACAAGTAGGTTTTTTTTGTTCTTGTTGTTTGAGTTTTTTATCTATTTCCTTCATTGCATTTGCAGTACTTTTTTGGAGTTGCTCACTAGCGCTTGGGACTTTATATCATGGACCTTCCTTTTGAGAGCTTTTCCCATAAACAGTTACACCTCATACGTCATAATCAACCCCTCCTTGACCGTATTGTGTAGACACTCTTCTGATATTTTCAGTGCTAGTTCATTGTGCAGTTGCAGGAGATAGTATGATTATAGAGAGATGGAGAGTGATTAAACTTAGAAAAAGAATAAGATGTTTCATTTTTCAGATACTGAAGGCTAAAAGTTTAGAGCATCGTATTGATGAGTTGATTGATAAGGGTTGGATCGATCTGATGTTTATATTTTTCCATTAGGGTTTTGATCAGGAGTCCTCTTTGGCTTTTGAGGTCGGTGATGCCGAGATTTTGGATGGTTTGCTGGATGAGTATTTTACTGTCTTCCTCGTTCAAGGTTGTAGGAAGGTAGGACTCGAGGATGGCTTTTTTGGCGAGTTCTTCTTGGATGAGCTCAGATTTATTCGTTTTTTGTAAGAAGCTCAAGCTCTCTTGGAGAGATTTGACCTCTTTTTTGATGAGGGAGAGGATTTCATCATTGTTGGGTTCGCGTTGAAGTTCGATGGTTTTATTTTTGATTTGTGCGAGGAGATAATTTAAGACTGATTTTTTGGGTTCAGATTTGGTTTTCATTGCGAGTTTATAGTCTTGTAGGAGTGTTTTAAACATTTGGTACGAGATGGAAGGTAAATGAGGCTTGAGAAGTGTATATTGGGGTTGATGTGTAAAAAGTCAAATCTTTCTTGCAATAGCTGAGCAAATCACTATAGTCAGGTCGTTGTAATGCTGAGGTGATGGAATTGGTATACATGTACGCTTGAGGTGCGTATGCCTTACGGCTTGAGGGTTCGAGTCCCTTCCTCAGCATTTTTTTTGTTTTTGATTTTTTCTAGGAGAGGAGTCCTGAGGTATCGAGTTGTTCAACTTTATCGAGTTGGATTGCTGTTTTATATTCAATTTTTTGTTTTGTATTTTGTATTTTGGCTTTTTCGATGAGGAGGGTGGTCGGATTATGTTTGGGGTGGTTGGTCTGATATTTCTCAGTTGCATCAAAAAAGTGATTTTGTACCATTTTTACTAAAAATGCAGGTAAATTAAGCTCAGAAATATTGAAAAATGCGATCACCAAAAAAATCAAAAAAATCAGAATCGCAAATACAATCGCAGCGACTTTTGAACTCTGCGAAAATTTATTAAATACCACAAAGGCTGCAGCTACTCCAATAGCGAGGATAAAGAGCTGAATAATCGAAATACTAAATGGACCAATAGAAAAAGTCAATCCTGAAAAGAATCCTTTTTGAATATTCTTTGGAAAGACAGCTTTCATATGTGGAGATCGTGGGTATAAAAGATACGCTCTTAATTATAGTTGTTTGGGGGAGAAAAAGCAAATTTTTGGGGCTTTTTTATCTGTTGGCAAGGTAGGCGAGTCCTAGTGCATCAGCAGCATCATTGTATTCTGGGAGTTCCTGGAGTTTGTAAATTTTCATAATCATTTTTTGTACAAGCAGTTTGTCCGCTTTAGCATTGCCCGTGATATATTTTTTGAGTTCAATAGGCGTAAATTCTTTGATCTGAGCCTGATGTTGGAGTGCCATTGTGAGAAGGATTGCTCTTACACCATAGACAAATTCGGCGTTGTTTTGGTTGAATTTGGTAAAAAAGAGTTGTTCCATACTTATTATACTGATAGGGTATTGTTTGAAGAGTTGGCTAAAAAATTCAGAAATCTGGATCATTCTATTAAATTGATCAATTCTGCTCGGGCTTTTTTGTGATTGAAGAAGGATGCCCGAGTCTACGATACTCAAATCGGGATTGATGAGTGCGTATCCAAGTTTTCTTACTCCAGGGTCTATTCAGAGAATCATAACTGATAGCAAAGGAAATAAAATTATAGCCAAAGTAATCCATTATACCAAAACCCATCTTTTTTGAAATAAAATTCTACAAAATCAGGATACACATTTGGATAAAAGAAAGCTGCAGAACAGCATTTTCAGCTCGCGATTTCCTCTCATTGCAAAGGGAAGGTTTGCTCATTGAGGCGGTAGGCTATTTCTCCTTTATTTTGAACAAAGTAGAAAATCTGATTTTTTATTGTAGTGAGTGCAAAAGCCTGATCTCGTCAGTATTTTTCATTGAGATTTTCTCCATTATGAATAATCAGATCTTGCATTCTCTCTTCTCCATAAAACGATTTGGAATAGCTTAACCACCAACCATTTTCATTGACTTCAAAAGCCAAAATCGGATCAAAAGTAATAAATGTTGCCTGAAATTGATAAAGCAACTCTTGATCTTTAAAAACTCCATAGGTATCTTCATCTATCATTTGCACACTCCAAAGTGCTCCATTGAAAAAGCGAGGCAATACCTCAGAATTATAACCTATATTCAAAGCTTTTTCTCAATTTTGACAATTAATAAATCCGTTATTGTCTCGACAGAGGACAAAGTCTTTATCATTCTTTTCAAAAGCAATAATCTCAGTTCATGTAGCAATTACAACTCAGTCTTTTTCTAACTTTCGAGCGTGTTCATTCCCTGTTAATAGATATTGGAATTGTTGAAACTCATCTCTCAGATTAGAAAAATTGAGCAGCTCTTTCTTTTTTTCATGTTTTTTATCCCAATATTCATTAAGCTTTTCTTTTCATGGAAGGTTTCGCGCGCTTTCCAAGTCATCCAAATCCTTTGCTCAGGTCAGGATTTCCAAGGTATGCGGTGGTTTATAAGGTCTCAAGAATCAGCTTAAAACTTGATCTTGATGTACTTGAGTCTCTAAAGGAGAGCTTTGCATGTTACAAGCCGCACAGCAAAAGGCAAAAGCAAAAGCCACAAAAAGTCAGATTTTTTTCTTCATTCTATTGGTAATAAGGAAGTAAAACTAGGACTTATCTGAGGGAACAAGAATTGTTTGATCCCAGATATTCATCGACTGAATCTCGCTATTATGGGTGATGGTATAGAACTTGAGTGTTCTCTGCTTGACAAAATCATTGAGTAGATCCGCAACCTTTGCAACGGTATCGTTATCAAGGTTATTGATCGTCTCATCTAGGAAAAGAAGCCTGGTCTTCATATATGAGGAGATTGCAAGCATTCGAACAAGCTTGAGGATTGCTCTTTGACCACCGCTCAGACTTTTGATATCTCTTTCACCTTTTTCATCTAGGATTTTGGTTTCAAGTTCTAATTTTTCTGAGCTTTCTTGGAGCCTAATTTGGATCTGATAATCTACGACATTTACGAGATAGGAATTGATAATCTCGCTCAATATCGGCAGAAATTCACTCAAAACAAAGAGGAGCAGCTCTTTATTGAGGATAGTATAGAGATTATTGAGGAGTTTTTCTTCGTGAAGAAGTTGTTTGATTTTGAGCTGAAGGGTTTTGTGCTCTTCAATCAGTGTTTTGAGTGATTGTAAGGTTGTCTTGTAATTTTCAAAAGCTGAGGCGAGTTTTTGTTGGTCAGATTGAGGGAAATTATGGATTTTTTGTTCAAGCGTTTGCAGTTGGGTATCAATTGTAGTTTGTTGCGTGATAAGGTTTTGTATCTGTTCTTGTTGAGTTGTATTTTCAGCTTGGAGCCTGGTTTTTTCTTGTTGATAGTTTTCTACGTTTTCCATAAGCTTTTCTTGCTCTAGGATTTGCTGTTCAAGTTTATGAAGTTGCGGAGAAAGTGCTTGATAGGATTGCGCAGCATCAGCAAGTGCTTTATGATCTATAGTAAGAAAAAAAGCTTTTAAAATCTGAATTTTTTCTTCTTTTTGCTTTTTATCTCAGAGAAGAAGCTCTTTTTTTTGGAGAAAAGGGAGTTGAAAATCATTATTTTGGAGCTGAGTTTTCAATCATGCGATCTGCTCTTCTAGCTTCTCGTGCTGTATTTTATCTCGAAGAGCTTGCTGTTGATCGATCATCTGCTGTTTTTCTTTGGCTCTCTGCTCAAAATGATGCTTGTTGATTGCCTTGATAAAAGGACAAGAAGCCTGGATTTTCTCACATTCAAACTTGGCATCTAGCTCGGTCGCCTGATCAAAACTCTGTATTTTTTGGTCAAAATCCTGCAGTTGTTGCTGATAAAAAGCATACTTGTCTTCTAGCGTTTTGAGTTGCAATTGAAGCTTTTGTTGTTCAGTTTGGGACTGGGTTTCGAGATTTTGAAGCTGGGTATCAATCAATTCATTTTCCTTTTTGAGTGCAGTTCAAAGCGCAATCAAAGACTGGACAAATTGCTGATTTGACACAAGAGAAAAATCGCTTCTATCCTGCAAATCTAGCTTTGTTTGTTGCTGAGAAAAGAAAGTTGAAATCTGACTTTTGAAACTTTTTTCTTCGAGCTTATTTTGTTGAGTTTGAAGCTCGAGTTTTTGCTGTCTGAGCTGAGAAAGACGCTGAGGATTGGATTGTGAGAGGAGGGTATCAAGCTGCTGGATTCTGATTTCATTTTTTTTAATTATTGATTGCAAATGTAGAAGCTGAGAGTTAATACCTTGCTTTTGATCTTGATAGAGCTGGTGCTGCGTTTTGAGCTGAGTAAATGCATCTTGCTGCTCTAGCAAGTACCTATGAAGCTGCGGCAAAAAAGCTTCAAGTTCTTGCGGGACTTCAAATTGCTCTACTCCTAGTTTTTCAACAAACTGCTCCAGTTCAGCAATGGCTTCTTGACTAGGCTGTAGCATATCGGCAATCATAGGGAAACTCTGAAAAGTCTGATAGTGAGCAAAGAGCGTTTTGAGCGAGGTTGTGAGCTTTTCCTGCGTGCGTGAAGTATCCTGATAAGCTTTGATCTGATATTTTACTTCATTTCTTTTGTCTTTGATAACTTCTTTGCTCTCTTCGATACCGAGAAGATTAAAGACATTTTTGAGAACTTCAAGCCTCTGAGCTGGTTGCATCTCGAAAATATTCTCCGCATCTTGCAAAAGCAAAACCGTGCTTGAAAAGACCTCAGGCGGAGGTAAAAGCTGATTGAGTTGCTGTTGGAGATCGGTCTCGTTTTTGAAAGGAATCTCTGTGAAAGGGATCGTGTGCTGAATGAGGAGGTCTTCAATATCTAGGTCTTGTGATACAATCGATCAGCTTTTGATTTTTTCTAAAAGTTCTGCTCCAGATAGCGAAAGCTCAAAAAGCTGAGAAGCACAGGAATCTTTGGATTTCCCTTTTTTGAGAATCCTTTTGATGAGATAGGTCTGACCATTGATTTCAAAAAGGAGTTTGATTGCTCCAGCTTTAGACTGGATATTGAGCAGATTTCTAGTCGCGGTTTTGTAAAGTGCATAGCTCGGTCCATCAAAAAAAAGGAAAGATTTTCCGCTTCCAATCGGTGCTTTGATGAGATATTTCCCCTGCTCAAAAAAAAGGCTCAAAGTCTGATCTTTGAACGGTCAGATATTTCGGTAGGTCACGGCAATCAGATCCAGCATAGCGTATGGTGAGAATAAAGTATATCTAAACATAGCAAAACCCTTGAAACTTTCAAGCATAAAGCAATGAAGATACAAAAAACTACCAAATGCAAATACGCACCTGGTAGAAAAAAATTCATTTATATGACAGTATGTTTACTCTACTATAATTTTTTTTTTATGAATGTCAAGTGATTTAGGATTGAAGAAAATTATAATTCAAAAAGCATCAAAAGAACAATACAATTTGCAAAGAAAGCTGACAGTATCTGCAGGCAAAGGAGCTTGAGCAATTAAGAGCAAAAGTTTTGCGATCAAGCAAAAACCCCTACACGAGCTGGTAAGGGTTTTGATTGGAATGAAATTAGGCTACACGAGCAACTTCATTATCTTTGTTGAGCGTGAATACCTGATGCAAATTGTCTTTGGTTTGGAGTTTTAGCTGTCTGACTTTGGCAGTGAGATTGCTCTTGGTCTCCAAAGTATCAAGGAGTGCTTCATTGGTCTGAGCAGTAAGCGAGGCAAGTTCAGCTTCCTGACTTTTAAGCCAAGCTCTATTTTGCTCAAGTTTTCTGGTTTTTGCACTGGTTCTTTGCATCTTTTCTGCTTCATTAAGCTCAAGTCCATCTGCTAGGTTTGCAGTATAGTTATTGTATCTCTTGAAATCTGTTTTTTTCATGATCATCGTACATAAGAAGGTAAAATGCTGGCATAGCAGCAAAAAGAAGTGAAGCTGACTTACGCGAAGGAATCGCTGTATATGGAGGTCTCCCTTGAGTATAAGGGAATCTTGATATTGCAAGGGGGTGTCCATTGTGGTCAGTTTTATTTTTTTACTTAAGAGGATTCATTTCTTGAGAGATTAGAGGGTATCTAGCATATCTTTGAAAAAAGAGACTAAAATACCTTTTTTTTCTTCTCTGCGCTGGGCATAGAGGTTGCTTGATGTGGTAGGGGGGAGCGGTTTGGGGACAAGTTTGGGACTGTCCTCACTGGGTTTGAAATCAAAGACTTCAACGATTAGGTTTGCCAACTCTCATCTCGTGATTGGTTTGGCGGACTCTCCTGGATCCACATTGAGTAACTTAACTCTAGCAGCTTGGGAAATGAGTGTATAAGCCTCTCACTTAGTAAGCTGAGCAGTAGGTAAAAACAGATATCCTGACTGTTGAGGATGAAGTAGAAAATCTCATATCTCATGCGTAAGCAGATATTCCAAATGGGGAGCATAGGCTGCAAAATAGGTTGTATCATGGATATTTTCAATATGGATAAAATCAGGGATAATCAGTGCTTTTCACTGTTGTGCAAGCAGGCTGTTTGCGATCATAATGATGCCATCTCAGCGCAGAACATAGTTGTCTGGATAGAAATTTCCATTCTTACCAGCCACTACCCCGAGCTGTGCAAGTTTGGCAATAGCCGAGTGGTAGCTATGATTGCTAATATCATTGAAAATATGCGGTATGATACTTTTTTCCAATTGGAAAACGGTTACTAGATATCTGGCCATTTCTGATTTGGTAAGGACTGATGCAGAAGTATCGATCAGATCTACCTTCTCTTTTTGACCGAGATAGGGATTGAGATTGAGGGTATTGTTAATGAGCTGCTGTGCTTGGGCTGGAGTAATTGGACTATCTCGAGAGAGGGTGTCCATATGCTGCAGGAGACCAAGCTCTTGTGCGGTGTTGAGTTTTTTGATCAAAAGGGGATCAGTGTAGCTGAGACTCAGGAGCTTATGATCACTCAGACCATAGTGGCTCTCGAGTGGATATCAGAGCAGATGTCTGTAAAGGTCTACCAGCACTCTGGTGAAATCACTACAGCGTACATAGTTGTGAGGAAAAAATTTTCCTTGTTCTCCGCCTTTGATCAGCCCAATACTTGCCAAAATTTCAATACTTGCTTTGTTTTCATCATCGCTGATGTCAGAAAAAGCAGGCAAAATCTGAGATTCACTCTGAGGTAAAAGTGGTTTTACGAGTGGTACCTCAGGTTTTTGAGCTTTTGAGGTAGCATCGCTTTTGGGTTCTGCTGAAGAGGTTTCGGAAGTATCTAGTCCTCCTTGCATAAAATCCAAAATACTTGTCCATACTTTTTTTGCACTCAGAGCAACATCAGTTTCGATTTCCTTTTGGAGGCTAGGAGTGTTTGCTGCTGGAGTGGATGCCTGAGACGGTAGTACTTTACTATCAAAAGCAAGCACTGTGGACAAAGTATATCCGCAGATCACTACAATAGCTAAAATTTTCCAAGCTCCACCAAAAGTATTGTTTTTGGCTGAGTTGTTCATCTTGTCGGTGGTAAGAATAAAATGGCTTGTGTGTAGAACCTTTTTATTCCTTAGACCAAGACAATGTTTTGAGCTCAGAGTCAATGGTATTCTACTTGAGTACAAGTACAATATACTATCCCATCTCTCCAAGATCAAAAGTGTGGATGTTGTGGTGTCGTTGAAGTACTATCGCTTCATTGACGATGATATTATATATACTTTTTTGTGTTTGTCAATTTTTGGGGGAGATTTTTGATGTTATGATTTTTATGGCTTTGTGTCTGTTGTTTTATAATTATTGTGGAGGAGAAAAAGGATAAAAAATCTGATTTTTTGTTTGCTGTTGTATTGACTTTTTGTGTAAAAATGATGTTTTGGTGGAAGTGAGGGAGGAGGGGATTTGGGGTGGTGATTCTCTTGTAAAGATTGAGCAATTCCGTAGACTCAAGGCAATCAAAAGTCAGCTTTTTTTTATTTTTTTTGATAAAGGGATGGCAAAAATCCTGAAAGGACTCAAGGTTTACAAGATCGGCTATGGAGGGATCGGCATTGCGAGTCTTTCTGATGGCAAAAAGGTATTGATCAAAGGTGGAGCCTTGCCTGGAAGTATTGTGGATGTGCGTATTGTGAAGTCCAAAAAGGATTATCTCGAGGCACATCTGCTTGAAATCAAAAAATATGATGCGGATCTGATCAATGGAAAGCCGATTTGTACGCATTTTTTTTCGCCTGTGCTGGAGCAGTCTGGGGAGCAAGCAGCTCACAAAATTGGTTGTTGAGGCTGTAAGTGGCAGGTAATGAATTATGATGCACAATTGCAGCTGAAAACTGAGATTCTCAAGGATGCTTTTTCAAAGCTCTCCAAAAAGCAGGAGATTAGTTTTTTGCCGATTCTTGGTTCACCTCTTCAACAGGGCTATAGAAATAAGATTGAGTTTAGCTTTGGAGTGTATAAGCAACTCACAGACACTTTTAGAAAAGCTAAAAAATCCTGAACTCCTGAAGGCGAGCTTCTTGCTCAGGGGGTGAAAAAGTATGAGATTGATGCAGATTTTAATCTCGGATTTCACAAGCAGGGGGAGTTTAGCAAGATTGTGGATATTGACTCTTGTGGATTGGTAAGTGCTAAAGTCAATCAGCTTTTTGCATATATCAAACAACTTTGTTATGATTCTGGTCTGCCTGTCTACGATCAAAAAACGCATCAAGGTTTTTTTCGTCATTTGGTGATGAGAGAGGGGGTCAATACAGGTCAAGTTTTGGTAAATCTTTCCGTAGCAGATAATAATCTACAGGATAATGAACAGCAAACACAGCTCTGGGAGCAGTTACTCGAAAAGTTTAAATCAGACCCATATTTGCAAGAGCAGGTATCTAGCTTTGTGATTAGTTATAATAATGGGCTTGCTGATGTGGTCAATAATCAGACCACGGAGATCAAAACCTTTCGAGGAGAAGGATATATTTATGAAAAGTTGGACTTTTCCGAATTGGGTAAGGGGCGTGATGGGCAGGATTATCAAGTGCATTTCAGGATTTCTCCTTCTTCTTTTTTTCAGACAAATACGCTAGGGGCTCAGAGACTGTTTTCTGCTGCGATCAAGATGCTTGGGCATATTGAGTGAAATATCTTGGATCTGTATTGTGGTACGGGGAGTATTTGAATCTCTATGCTCAAGCAAGGGATTGGTCAAGAACTGGTTGGAGTTGAGATTGTGGAAAAGGCGATCATCGATGCTCGACATAATGCCAAGATCAATGGGATCGAATCGAGGTCTTTTTTTGTCGCATCTCCTGCCGAAAAAATGCTTGTCAATTATCCAGAATTGGTAGAAAAAATCCAAAATATCTGACTGGTGATCATCGATCCACCTCGCGATGGACTACATCCTAATGTTATTTCCTACCTTGCTTCACTCAAGAGGCAGTATGATTTTAAGTTGCTCTATATTTCTTGTAATCCGATCACGATGGCGAGAGATATTGAGTTGCTTGTGGAGGAAGGTTTCCAATTTTCTCAGGTGCAGGGGGTGGATTTGTTTCCTCACACCCATCATATTGAGGCGATCTCGGTGCTTCATTAGTTTCGTTTTATTTCCTTGTTTTCAAAAAGAGAAAAAACTGAATTCCTCTTGTACTCACAACCAAAAACTATAGACTTAATCAGAATTTTTTTATCTTTGTTTAGTGCATAAGTATGAAATATCATCTTCAGATTCTCAAAAAATATATTTCGATCAATACTAGTCCTGAGGATATAGCTCAAAATTTGATCCTCAAAACTTGCGAAATTGAGGATATTTATACCAGAAAGATTGCTAAGTCAATTGTGATTGGGCAGATTCAACGTATCGAGAAGCATCCAGATGCAGATAAGCTCAATGTCTGTCAAGTATACTGTGGTGAACATTGAAGTTTTCAGATTATCTGCGGTGGAACGAATGTCGCTGAGGGGATTTTTGTGCCAGTGGCTTTGGTAGGTACGCATTTCCCAGCATCAGGGATCACGATTGCCAAGAGAGCGATGAGAGGTGTGGATTCTGAGGGGATGATTTGTTCTAAAACGGAGTTGGAGATTGCTGAGGATCAGGAGCATCACTGGATTTGGAATTTGGGAGAGGATTTGGAAGTAGGGCAGGAAGACCTTGGATTGGCATTGACAGACAAGTTTCCTTGGCTGGATGCGACGGTTTTTGAAGTGGATAATAAAAGTCTGACTAATAGACCTGATTTGACAGGACATTTTGGAGCTGCGATTGAGCTGAATGCTTTGTATCCTGACGCGCTCAAGAGATATAATAAAACTCTGGAGTATATGCAGACTTTTAAAACTACTGATATGCTTGCTTTACTTGAACAGAGTGAGAAAAAAATTACAAAGCAGATTCAGCTTCGTTCTGATGCAGTTTTGAGTTATATTGCTGTACAGCTGGAGGGGATTGATGTGAAGAGGTCAGATTTTTTTACTCGTTTGCAGCTTTTAGATCTTGGTGCTAAACCTGTGAATAATTGGGTGGATTTTTCCAATCTTTTTATGCAAATTTCAGGACAGCCGATTCATTGTTTTGATGCAGATAAAATAAAGGGGGATATTATTATTAGATATGCTCAGGATGGTGAGGCTTTTCTCGATCTTTTTGGAGTAGAGCATCATTTGATAGGATCAGATTTGGTTATTGCTGACGAGGAGAAGATTTTGGCTTTGGCTGGGGTGATTGGCGGTCTCTCAAGTGGAATCACTGAGCATACTAAAAATATTTTAGTTGAAATTGCTAATTTTGATCCAGTAGTAGTAAGAAAGACAGGTACGAGATTAGGCTTGAGAACCGATGCTGAACTAAGATTTGAAAAAAATATCAATCCTGTCTTTAGTCTGTATTCGCTGTTGCTTTTTTTGGATGAGCTTAAATTTTATGCTAAGGATCTTGGATCTTACGAGATTTGAGGGCTAGGATATGCTTTGGCTTCAGGTCTTAATCCTCATCATCATAAACTGATTGAAGTTGATCGAAATGCTTTGGAAAATCTTATTTTTGGAACTTCTCAGCCTGAATTTACTATGAAGGCAACTGCAATTCTCAAGGCACTTGGATTTGAAGTTATGCAGAACCAACTGAGTGTGCCTGTATGGAGGAGTCCAGATGATATCAATATTCGTGAGGATATTGCTGAGGAGATTGCTAGAGTATGGGGCTATGATCAGATTGCTGAACAGCCACTTTTGGCTCAGCTTAAGGATCAGCCCTTCAGCCCTGAAGTAAAAATTGCGAGAATTGTGGAGGAGCTGTTGGTAGAGCAGTTGAAGTTTGATCAAATTGAGACTTATCCTTGGACGAGTGAGATCCTTGTGCAGCAGTTATGAGGCGGTTCTCAAGCTCTTTATCATCTTCAGAATCCGCTTAATCCAGAATTTCCGGTTTTGAGAGATAGGATGCTTTACAACTTTATTCCTCTTGCTCAAAGGAATAGCAAATTTTTTGAAGGCTTTAGAATCTATGATATTTGAAAAACATGGAATAAAAACAAACCTCTTGATCCTCAAGGTATTGACTCTAGGTATGCTGAGGAAGCGATCAATGAGGAGCTTACTCTTGGGGCGTGTATTTATCTTAAGCAGCTCTCTGAGTGGAAAGATGATCCAATCTTAGAGATGAAGTCAGTTTTAAAGCTTATTTTAGAAGTATTGGGAGTGAAATGAAAAATCAGCTTTGAAAAGTCAGATTTCTCTTACTTTCATCCCAAAAAACAGGCTAAAATCATTCTCAGAAATGGGGCAGTTCCTTTGGAGATTGGGTATCTTGCGAGTTTACATCCGCTTGTTCTTAAAAATAATAAGTTTCCAGAAACAGCTCAGTTTGTGGTATTTGAGCTTAATCTTGATCTCCTTAAGACATTGATGGGACAACAGAGTTATGAAAAAGACTATGAAACTTTGCAAGATCAAATGGTATGGAGAGATCTTTCCTTTACCCTTCAAAAAGAGCAAGATTTTGGTCCTTTGGTTGAAACATTAGAGAAAATGCCAAATGTAATGGAGGTTCAGGTTTTTGATCTTTACCAAGGGGAAAATCTAGGAGAGGATAAAAAATCGATCTCTCTTCAGCTGAAGATTAAGGGGGATGGTAGCATGACTACAGAAGATATTAGTCAAGTGCTTCAAGACGCTATCAAAAGAGCTGAAAAAACATGAGCTAAACTGAGGTCTTAGGGGATTTATGAGAAAATCTAACTATGACATAAAAAGATAAAAAAATCTGATTTTAGTGTTTGGGTGATGATGAGTAAAACGGTACTGTATATCTTGGATTATTATCTTCCGCATAGATGAGGTGTGGAGACCGTTTTTGAGCAGATTATCAGCCGTACGCTCCAAAAAGGTTGGAAAGCGATTGTTTTGACCTCGCACTATGATCCTCAACTTCCTTGTGAAGAGTTGCAGGGCAATCTGCATATCTTTAGGAGCGGGACCAGTAGAAGATGATTTGTTTGGTCCGCATTTTGGGCTGGGAGGAAGCTTTTGCAGCAATATAGGATAGATTTGATTCATACCAGTACCTATGGAGGTGCGATTCCTGCTGCACTCCTTGCATGGTGGTATAGTAAAAAAATTCTGATTACAGTACACGAGGTCTTTGCTCAATTGTGGTATCGCTATAAAGTCTGGTATCATGCTGTTGTTTTCAGGTTTTTTGAATTTTTGATTTTTCAACTGCCGTATGATTGTTATCACTGTGTCTCACTCTATACTTTGAATGCGTTAAGGCTTTGTTACAATATCCCAGATCACAAGCTCAAACTTATCTTGAATGGTGTAGATACTGCGTTTTGGAATCCGAAGGCGCTGGATGCCAAGTTCCAATCTAGGATTGCAGAGCGTTTTGCGCTTAAAGGGCATTGGAACTTGCTTTATTTTGGGCATACGGGGATTTCAAAAGGAATTGATATATTGATTGCAATGATTCCTGAGATATTGCAGACTTTCCCTGATCTTCAGTTGATTTTGAATTGTATTCCAGCAAAAAGGACAGCTGAGATTCTGCAAGGTATTGAGGAGATGAGAGCTGATTTACCTCTAGAGCAGGCTAAGCGTTTGCAGGTATGGACTGGGATGGAGAAGGAGAAGTTGAGAGCTTTGGTAGGAGCGGTTGACTGTGTAATTGCTCCTTCATTGTCCGAAGGATTTGGCTCTGTACATACTGAGACCTTGAGTTTAGGTACGCCTTTGATTACTACGGCGGTTGCTTCCTTGCCTGAGGTCGTTGGAGGTAAGGTAGTACTTATTCCTCCTGGAGATGGGCAGGCGATTGTTGATGCAATTAGGCGTGTTAGGAAATCTGATTTTGATCCGCTTCCTGTCAAGCATTTTGATCGAGAGCTGCAGTTTGAGCAGTTGTGGGAGTTGTATGAGCGTATTCAGCGTTAAGGATTAGTATTTTAGTGTTGTGTGTTGGGGCTTTTTAGGGCGAGTTTAATATGGTCTATGTGTTTTTGAATTGCTCGTAAGGCTTCTTGATATTTTAGTTTTTCTTTTGATTTTTCCATTTCTGCATACTCGTCTAACTTTTTCATCAGTTCTTCTTGAGTTTGTATCCCATGTTTTAAAAGCTCTAACGCTCTTATTTCTATTTTTGCCCGTTTATCTTCATGATGCTTAGATGAGCTTTGTTGAGTGTGTTTTTCGTGCCAAAGTGGATTGATAAAGTGGTCAAGAGAGATGAAATCTGATTCCTGATAGCCTTCTCCTTTGATAATATCTAAAAAGAGTTCTCAAAATTGTTCATATTTGACTTCTGCAATTCAAGGGATTTTCATCATTAGTGCTTTTGTTGTTGGTTTGCAAGCAGCCATGAGATTTAACGTTCTATTTCCAACAATCATATACGCTTCTTTCTGAGTTTCTTTCGCCAACTTGGATCTGCATTCAGCTAGGAGTTGATATAATTTTTTACCTTCAGCAGTCTTTAATTTTACTTCATATTTATATATTTTTTTTGATGTTCAAGTATGAGGTGTGGTAGTCAACGTGTTTGGTAGCGTTTTAGAAAGTAAAAATTTATTGTGTTAGTTGTTTCCTTCAGTAGGGTATTGAGGAAAGTTATCATGATGAATGATAGAGGACTCGAACCTATGCCTCTATAGTTGTATATGGAGGATAAAAGATTAAAACGAAAAATCTCAGCCTGAGCTGAAATTCCTAATGGAGCGGGTGACGGGACTCGAACCCGCAACAGTCTGCTTGGAAGGCAGGCACTCTAGCCAATTGAGTTACACCCGCAAATAGTATTGCTTTGTAAATATAATGTTTCCTTCTCTAATTTCAAGCCTTTTTAGTGGTGGGCCTAGCTGGACTTGAACCAGCGACCAATTAGTTAGATGTCTGTCTTTCCTTTTAACAGACTGTAACTAATTTTTACCAGTCTTGAAGTTGGTCGTATTTTATTGCATCAATGTTTTCTTGATGACGAAAAAGATTTTACATAATTTCTATGTAAAATCAAGAGTTTTTTCGTTTTTTTGGATTATATCTTTGGAATGTTCGACCAAGCCTTGTAAAGGTCAGCATTATTGAGGTGTACATATCTCATTGTTGTCGCGATGTCACTGTGTCCTAAAAGCTCCTTGAGAAGGGCAAGTTGTGTTCCAGCTTTGATTGCCTCTGTGGCAAAGCCGTGTCTAAAGGAGTGGAGCGAAAAAGAATGTCCAAATTCCGCTTCAAATTCGTCTGTGAACTGTTTGACGACATTATGGATTGAGGTGCTGGAGAGATGTTGTCCATAATGAGGATCGGAGTGGCAGGCAAAGATATATCCTTGATCATCTTTTGGTACGAGAGGGGCTCTTTTACTTCGTTTTTGGGGTGTTTGTCTGATCTGTTTGTAATAGAGGATGTCTTGTTTGAGGGAGTCGGTCACAAAAACCGTTCTGACCTTGCCTCATTTTCCGATAATTTGGACTTCATTTGTTCCTGGTCTGATATCGGAGAACTTGAGATTGAGGATTTCTGATTTTCTCATTCAGGTTGTGAAAGCGGTTTTTATGATCAGTAGGTTTCTGATCTTGATGTCGTATCTCGGAGTATGCTCATCTATATATTTCATAATTCGTCCAATTTCATCGTAAGTAAGGTATTCTACTTTAGGTTTTGGAACTTTTGGGAGTTCAATTCTAGTAGCAGAAATTCAGATGTCATAATAGGCGTTTGTGAATCTGAAAAAGTTTTTGATTGATGAGATATTGTGTTGTACGTTAGATGGAGCTAATAATCCTCAAGGATTGCGAGAGGTTGGTCAGGCTTTCTGCTGACTGAGGTGGACTTGGTAGTCGATGATGTCTCTGAATTGGATGGCTTCGATTTCTTCTACTTTCTGTTCTGTGAGTCGGTTGATAAACCTTTGTACATTGCGGATATTCTCTTCAATTGGCTTTTCTTTCCATCTTTTTACATAGGTCATATATTCCTTAAAGTGCTCAGGAAATGCTTTCGTTATTTTCATTTTATCAAAAAACTTAAAAACTAAAAAGTCTTTAAGTATCACGGAATTTCGTTTGTTGCAAGGATAATTATAACTGATTTTTTAAAAAAATGCAAAAAAATGATATTCTATTGCAAAAAAGCAATAAAACTATATAAGAGAACTAGCAACAAACAGATAAACCGTAATACTCGCAGTTTTATTATTGCGAGATTTTTTATAAATGCAAAAAACACCACTCAAAAAAATAGGCAAAAAGAGAAAAGCTAGGATCGCCAACGGCTGATCCGAAAAGTCTCTTTTTTTGGAAATTCTAGAAAAAAGAGGAAAAACTGATCTTAGTGGGCGTCCAATCACAGCAGAAGATGCAAGAAGCTACCAATTTGCCCACATCCTCCCTAAAGGGATGTATCCTGAACTCAGACTTAATCCTGATAATATCATCCTTGTAGATTCCATCGAGCAGCACGAGTGGGTAGATAAGACTGTTGCAGGAGCTAAGGCTTGGTTTTTTGATTGGGTAAAAAGAGGGGTAGCAATCCAACATCTTAACCAGATATGGAATAATCCTATTTTACATCCCCTCAGAGCTGAGGGGAAGCTTCCACTTGGATCAGATTTTTAGTTTTTTTTCAAGAAAATGTTCAAACGATTCAAAAGAACTGACTGCCACATTTCCTATCATCTTAAATGACCAAATGGAGAACTTGTTTTTGGGGAGATGCTGCTGGATTTCTCCTGAGCTCTCACGATGAAAAAGATTACAGAGATCAGGGAATATATTTCTGAACAGAATAACTGAGCTCAAGTTATTATTTTATCCATAACAAAATTAGAATGATAGCCAAAACACCAAAGAACCCGATCTGCCCCCGCTGTGGCTATGGGATGGCTCCACGATGGAAAGGTAAACACTGCATCGACTGCACCCAAGCAGACGAGAAGAAGAAAGCAGCACAGCTGCAGATCAAAAAAATCAATATCACACAGAAAAAACCGAAACTGAAGGCAAGTCGTAAAAAGCAAGGCAAAACAAAGACTTAAATCAGACTTTTTTATTTTTTTTACAACTATCCCATGAAAAGATTTACTCCAACAGAATATCTTATACTTCTCGCAATACTCGCATGTATAGTAATTAGCATTGTATTAAAAATTCATTGTTGATTCATGCAGATATCAGAAATGCCGTGATATTGTTTGATGATTATGAAGTAGTTTTTTATAACATCTAGCTTACAAAAATGAAATTAAGAATAGTCCAAATAGGGAAAAAAAGATATGAGGTGCAAAAGTTATATACAAAATTTAGAATAGGTCTTTTCTTCCCTACGAGAGAAAGTAAATTTTGGTGTAATTATTTCTATCATGATACTTGTGGAGCAATTCCACACCAAGATTTGAATAAAGCAAGATTTGATACGCTTGAAGAAGCAGAAAGATTTGTAGAAGATCTTATCCGAGAGCCAAAAATAATCAAAGAATACGAACAATAGAATTTATTTTCTTTCAAAAGCTATGGAGAAAAAAAACAGCAACAAAAGATATGACTGGAATAAACTCAAAAAGGAGTTCTTGTCTAGCAAGTTCCAAAGCGTGCAAGAATGGCGAAAGGCAAGAAAGGGGCAAGAGAAGGGCAAGTTGGATTGAAATTTCAATAAGCAGACAAAAGGGCGAGCAGAAGAGAAAGCCAAGCTTAAAGCAAAAGCTCTCAATGAAGCAAAGGAGGAAATCAAAAAAGAGATGAAAGAACTGTATAAGCCAAGCCTAGAAGAGCTTTCTGGTATGCACAAAACGGTAATCCAGCTTATTTATGCAAAGCTTGAGAAGATGTTGGAAGAAGGAGGCTCAATGCAAGACTTAGCAAAGATTTGGGAGATTCTGAAGGTGGAAAAGTGAGAGCCTACGAAGTATGAAAAGTCTGATCAAACACTCAATCATTCTTTTACCTGAATAGAGATTTGAGATGTCGAGAATACTCAATCCTAAATTCACACAAAAGCAAAGGGAGCTTTGGAAGTGCTTCAATAATCTACAGATTACGGAAATTCTCTACTGAGGAGGTGCGAGATGAGGGAAATCTTGGGGAGTGTGCGAAATTATCAATCTGACTTGTATTGCTAAACCGTGAATTGTATGGCTAGTAGGACGTAGCGAATGGGATGATCTAAGAAAGACAACGCTAGCAACACTGCTGAAAGTGATGAATAAGCATGGAATGCAACAAGGGAGAGAATACAACCTCAACCTGCAAACCAAGGAGCTGACCTACTATAATGGGTCAAAAATTCTCTTTGTTCCGTTAAAGCAACAACCCTCTGACCCTGAATTCAACCGATTAGGTTCTTATGAGATTACTTATGGCTTCGTAGACGAGGCTCAACAAGTCAGCAGAAAGGCAATTGATATTATTCTCTCTAGATGCACAGAAAAAATCAAAGAATATAACCTGATTGGAAAAGTGATTATGACTTGCAACCCTATGAAGTGTCATCTGTATAATGATTTTATCAAGCCGCAAAAGGAGGGAACGCTTCCAGAGGATAGAGTCTTCATTCCTTCGCTTTACAAGGATAATCCGTTCATAGATCATAAAAAATATGAACAGAGTCTAAAAAGAGCGGATAAGATAACCAAGGAAAGATTACTGAACGGTAATTGGGACTACGACGATGATCCAACTAAACTCTATGAGTATGATGATATTTGCGACCTGTTCACCAATCACGGCGAAAGCGGTCAGCATTATATTACTTGTGATATTGCGAGGCTGGGGAATGATCATACGGTGGCTATTGTATGGGACGGCTGGATTTGAAGAGTCTTTAGCTACAAAAAAAAGAAAACGACCGAAACAGCAACAATTCTCCAATCACTCCAGCAGCAATACAAGGTTAAAAATTCTGATACAATCTGTGATGAAGACTGAGTCGGTGGCGGTGTAGTAGATCAATTATGATGTAAAGGATTTGTAAATAATTCTAGTCCGATTCTTACTCCTGAGGAAAAGCAGATCAGAAACTACAAAAACCTCAAAGACCAGTGCTACTTTGAATTGCAGTCAATTATAGAAAGCGGAAAGATGCAATTGATCGTGATGAATAGTGATGATAAGGAATTGATTATTGAAGAACTAGATGTCGTAAAACAAAAAAATCCTGACAAGTGAGGGAAGCTGCAGATATTGAGAAAGGAGGAGGTCAAACTACTTATAGGTCGTAGCCCTGATTTTTCCGATACTATAGCGATGAGAATGCGATTTGAGCTAAATAAAAGCCCTGATATAGCGATTTATTTCATATAAAAAAGTAAATGCTGAATCCCCTCTACCGAGAACCTAGACCACCAATAGATCGACCATTAGGGAAACAAGAGCTTTTTTATAAGCAGAGTTTTAAGCTTCAGTGTTTTATTTTCCTTAAGTATAGAGAAAAACGACCAAAAAGATGGATTATGAAGTTTTTATTCATTTCCAGCAAAGAGACCTATTATAAATATAGCAAACAAGCAAAAACGTTAATTAGAACAGTTTATCATATAAAAAAGTCCTAAAAATAGGACAAGGGTTAGCCGATTTTTTGATTTTCTTAATAAGAGATATAGAACAATGCTGAGATAAAGTCAGCATTTTATTTTTTTACAAAAAATAGATGACAATTTTCAGTGGGAAGAAAGTAGGAATTGGTGTGTGATTGGAGGCAACAAGGGGGCAAAAAGCCGCTATTGCTTATTGGATGCCGTGGACTGACAATACCTTTACAGACAAGGCGAATGTGGAGTCAGAAGCTGGCGTAGTAGATACGTTGATGGACTCTATCGGTTCAGAGGTAACCAAACAGCGAGCTGAAGGAACTATCTGAGGGCAAGTCTATCCAAATGGGATCGGATACTTTTTGACGGCTCTGCTTGGTGCAGTAGCAACTACCGCGAAAGCTCCAGCTCATGAGCACACCTTTACGCTCCTAGAGAGTAATACTCATCCAACCTTAACGATTGGAACAAGTTCGCCTCTAGGTTCTAGCAGTTATCCGCTCGCAATGATCGAGTCAATGGATTTCAATGCTGAGGTAGGAGGGAAATTAACCGTGAGCGTAAAACTCAGAAGTAAAAAAGGGGAAACCGTAAGTCATACCGTGCAATACCAAGATGAACACGGTTTCGTGGCAAATATGCTCAAAGTCTTTTTGGCAGATACGGTATCTAAGCTCAATACCGCTCAGAATATCTGCTTGCAGAGCATAACTCTTTCAATCTCTAAAGAGATTAAAGACATTGAATGTCTCTCAAGCATTGATCCAATTGACTATATCAATGCAGGAGTGAGCATAGAAGGAAGTATGGAGATGATCTTTGAGAACAACACTTACAAGGATTTATTCCTTAACGGAACACCAAAAGCGTTTAGAATGATTGCTGAGGACACCAAGCATCCAATCAATGGGTCACATAATAACACTTTGCAAATTGATCTGAGCAAGGTGCAGTTCACAGATTGGACTCCAGCATATACGATTGATGATATTACGAAGCAAAGCGTAAAATTCAAAGGTCATTATGATGTAAAGACCAAAAAAGCAATTGAAATCAAGCTCAAAAACACACAAGCGAGCTACTAATTTATCTTTTCACTATATGGAAATGAACGAATTGCAGGCTAAATTCCTTGAAATTAGCGAAGAGCAGGCAAAAAGTATCAAAAGTCAGCTTTCTCAGCTTTCTTTCGATGAAAAAAAGGAAGCAAAAACTGATCGTAAATTCAAGGTAATTGCATCCACTGAGACTACTGATAGATCAGGGGAAATTATCAAGGCTGATGGTTGGGATTATGAGCATTTTATGAAAAATCCTGTAATCCTTGCTAACCATATCTACAAAATTGAAAACATTGTCGGTAAGGCAACAAGAATCGGCGTAGAAGATGGGAAATTGATCATTGAAGGAGTATTCAGTAAAAGCAATCCTCTCGGAGTGCTATTGGCTGACCTCTATGATGAAGGAATGGTTAAAACGGTTTCTGTTGGATTTATCCCTAAGCAAAGACAAGAGGATAATCGCAGAATCATTACTAGTGCAGAATTACTTGAACTAAGTTTTGTAGCGGTTCCGTGTAATCCTGAAGCTTTAAGTCTTGATCAAAAAGAGCTTATGCAGAAAGGGATTGAAGCAGGCATCCTACAGTTAGAAAAAAAGGAAGAACCTGAACAAAAATCAGAATTAGAAGCTTTCAAAGCTGAAATATTGTGAGAAATCCACGAGGTAAAGGCTCTCCTACAAGCTATGGTAGATGGCAATACCAAGCAGAAAGATGAAGCTAATATCATCGCTAAGGAAACACTCCAGAGCATTGTGAGGGCTGGAAACGAAGGTCTTGCAATGTTCAAAAAAGCCGTCAGATGAGGCTAAAAACCGAAAGGAAATCTGATTTTTTATTCTTATTTTGTAAAATCACAATGAACGAAGCACAAATGAAACAAATCGCCGAAGTATTGGCGAAATCTTTGGAAGACTCTGTTCCTGCAGCAGTAGAAGCAGCAGTAGAGGCAAAGCTCAAAGAACTTAATTTGTCTGAGAACGCAGACATCAAAGAAATCAAGGAACAAATTAAAACCTTGGTAGAAAAAGCAAAATTTGGGAATGCTGAAGAGAACCTTGAGCAAACCAAAAAAGACTTTATCGGTGCATTAATTGCCCTCAGAGGTGGAGATGATTCTGCAATCACAGCTATGAACACTGGAACAGATGCAGATGGTGGATATATTGTTCATCCTGAATTTGAGAAAGGAGTATTGAGATTCATGGGAAATTACGGAATCTGGAAAGACTGTAGTATTTCAAAAATGAACTCTAATACAAAATACTTTATCCTCAGAAAAACAGGACTTCAAGTATTTTATGTAGATGAAGCAGCTACATACCAAGATACCAAAGGAGCTTATGAAAGAAAAGAATTGACTGCGAAAAAGATCGGTGCAATTCTCTCTGCAACTTATGAACTCATTGCTGATAGTGCTGAAGCAGATGAAATCTGGAATAAAGCTCAAGAAGAATTTGCTGAAGCATTCGCTTCTTTCCTCGATAAGGAAGTATTGACTGGTAATGCAAGCGGAAACTCAAAAATCAAAGGAATCTGTAATTTGCAGAATGTAAATGTGATCACAACTACTGGTAATGCTGCAACATTAACAGTAGACAACTTGATTGATGCAGTAAGAAACGTGCCTTTGAAGTATAAAGAGAATGCAAAACCTGCTTGGTACCTTAGCCAAGATGCAATTGCTATTATTGAAAAGCTCAAGGATAACGATGGTAGACCTCTTTATAGAACACTTGATAACGGAGAAAAAGGATTCTTGCTTGGGTATCCAGTAAAATTGACTGATGTGATGCCTAGCGGATCAATCGCAAATAATACTCCATTCATCGTTTTTGGTGCATTAAAGCATTTTGCTCTTGGAATCAGAAAGGGGCTTAGCTTTGAAGTTGGGTTTAAGGCTAATGATTGGGCAAGTGATATTCAATCTATCAAGGGATCTGCTAGAGTATGTGGAATCTCTCTTGCTGATGAAGCCTTCTCAGTGATCAAAACTCACTCTTAATTTTTTGGGGAGAATGAGGAAAAAAAACTGATTTCCCCCTCTTTTTATTCTTTTTGTAGTAATATCATGCAATATGAAGTAATTAAAGGTAGAATCAATGGTAAAGTAGCTGGAGAGCTTGTAGAACTAGATGAAGAAGTAGCAGAAAGCTACGGAGAAGACTATGTAAATCCTGTTGAATGAGAAGAAGAGAACACAGAAACTAAGTCTGTTAAAAAGGCGAAGAATAAGGCTTTATCTAATAAGGACACAGAAACTAAGGATGAACAAGGAGGAACTGATCAATAATTGTATCTCAGTCTTGGGAGGTAAACATGATGCAAAAATGGTTGAACTGATGATTCAATCAGCTTTTGCTTTTGTGAATTCTTATACCTTCCAAGACTACTCCTTAGACAAAGCTGATAAAATCCCTGAAGCTATCTTCTTTGCGGTAATGGATTTAGTAAAAATCAAATCAACACAAAAACTCGGAATTGCCTCTGAAAGATTGAGTGATTATGCTATTTCCTTCAGCAATGAAGAAGTTCCAAATGCGGTAAAAGTGCTTTTAGATAGGTATAGGATTATCAATGTTATCTAATTGTAGAGCAGAGGTCAAAAGACTGGTCTATAAGGACAAAGTTGCAAGGGGGAAACAGACCATAGCAACGCATCCAGCCTATCTCACGGCAATAAACGAGAACTCTCGCCTGATGGAAGCAGGGAAATTTGGAAAAACTTATAAGCTCAGTATCACAGCTTGGGTAGATATTAAGGAGTCTGATACCATCGTAATTGATGAACAGGAATATTCTGTGCAAGGAGTCGCACAAAGAAAAGGAGGAAATCTGGCTTTAACAACGGTAATCCTAGAAAAATGAGCCTAAGTATCAAAATCATCGGAGCGAAAAAAGTAGCTGAGAAGCTTAAAACTTTTGGAGAACTTGACCTGAAAAAAGCAAGAGAAAAATGGCTGAAAGAAGCTGCAATTCTCGTAGAAGGACAAGCAAAAAAGGAAGCTCCAGTAGATAAGGGGATTTTAAGAAAGTATATCAGAAGTGCGGTCTACGATGATCATGCATTGGTATATAACAATATTGCTTATGCCCTCCCAGTGCACGAGGGGACAAAAGCACACTTGATCAAACCAGACAGCAAAAAAGGACTCTACCGGAAAGGAGCATCTCACCCTTTCAAGGTGGTCAAGCACCCCTGAACAAAAGCTAATCCTTTTTTTACGAGAGCCGTGCAAAAATCCCAAAGCAGAATTCAAAAAAGATTCTCACAAATTATTGATGCTTTAGCTTCTAATAGATTCTCATGATAAACGAGTTGAGAGCAAAAATCCTCTCAGAATTACAACAGATTGAATGAGTAGCAGAAATTTTTGATGGAATCCCTCAAAAGTTCAATGGATTCCCTTCAATCTTTTTTAATTTTGATAGAGTTGAAAGTCAAAACCTAGACAGCAACCATAATCAGAGGCAGTATTATTTCCAAATCAATATCTTTCAAGAAACGACAATGCTCGGAAATAGGCAATCAGAGCTGAATCTTTGCGATATTCTTGATAAGATAATTGATAGGTTTGATCGTTCAGATTTGGGGTGATGGGCTCTCAAAATTGATGCGGTCGGTGGAGATGTGCAGAGTGTAGAAACCGAAAGCTGACCAACTTTGCATGCCATCGTATTGCTGGCAATTCATAGTGATTTTAGCCTTTGAATGTAAAAAATATGTTCTCTCGAATAAAAAAGGTATTCAAAAAAACAGAATCAGGGTTTTTAGCTCTTTTGGGAGGGTTTGGAGGAGATAGGGCAATTAAAGATCATGAGTATATCAGTTTCTTTGTGGGGCGACAATATGCAGCGATTACCGCAATTGCAGATAGTCTTTCTGGACTCAATTGGAGATTAGCAAATAAAAAAGACCAAGAAATCCAGCACGAATACCTAGAATTTATCACTCCAGAACTTATCCACAATATCGCAGTCTTTATGAAAATGACGGGGACTGCTTATATTTGGAAAATTAAGAATGGGAAGAAAGTATGGGGGCTTTCTATGCTTCTCCCTTGGAATATCAGTGCAAAAGTAGATAACAGCTGACACCTAAACGGCTGGATCTACAGAGAAGGAGGGAAAGAAATCAGACTAGAAGCTGATGAAGTGATGGTCTTTGCTGAATTTAATCCATCACAAAGGTATCCATATATTACGAGATGATACAGCCCAATTCAGGCAATCGCAATGACAGTTAGAAGTGAAAAAGAAATCGAAAAATGGAATCACGCACTCCTCGTGAATGATGTTCCTCCAGGGATGATCCTCACAACAGATCAAGCAATGAGTATAGATCAGCTCAAGACAGTAAGAGAAAGCCGAGAAGCTCGCCACACTGGTGCAGAAAATGCGGGGAAATTGGCAATTCTTCCATTTGGGATCAAGCCTGCAAATATGCAAGCTTCTCCTAAGGAAATGGAATTTATCGCTCAACAGAACTGGGATAGAGATAAAATCCTAGCAATCTATAAAGTTCCAAAAGCGATTCTCGGAATTGGAGAGGGGGTAAATGTGGGGAATGTTAAGGCTTTTAATCAAACTTTCGCTTCTCGTTGTATTGAGCCCTTGGCGAAAAAGGTTGCTCGTGTATTCAATGATCAACTTTTCGGTGGGATTGGTGTGTTTGAGTTTTTGAATGTTTTGCCTACCGATGAAGAGGAGGTAAGGAATCACTATTTTGCAGGAGGAATCACAAGGAATGAGTATAGAATAGAGCTCGGCTACAAGCCGATTACATGAGGGGATGTCTTTGTTGATGGAAGTGAGGCAAATATAGCACAAGAAGCTCAAAAAGAGGCAGAGTGAATAAGACTGAAATCGGTAGATTTTCAGAGTATCGTTAAAGAGAATATCAAACGATCTGAAGAATGGATGCAAAAAAGATGGATTCAAAAACAGAAAAAGAATGCTGAATACGAAAAAAGATTAAAAGTCTGATTTATGAAAATTTTTGAGAAGCAAAAGCAAGATATTCTGAAGGAATTTGAAAAAAATAACAAAAAATCCTTCAAAGCTACAGACTACCAAATGCTCATGAAGTATTATGCTCTGTATCATATTTATCTCAGACCAGAGCTAGAGCATCTGATTTCTGAAGAGGGAATGAGAGCGATGAGAGAGCTTGATGTAGAGATAGAGTTCAACATCAATACGGACAAAATCAAAAAAGAGCTGAAGCAAAAAATCCAGCTCCTCGCAAAAAATGTAGATACAATAACCAATGAAAAAATCGGAAAGGTCGTAGAAATGGGACTAGCTGGAAACTTACAACCTGAAGAAATCAAAAAAGAACTCGTAAAAGTCTTTGATGAACTCCAAGGTCGCAGGCTAGAAACCATTGTAAGAACGGAAGCAATCAGATTTGGAACTTATGCAGAACAATCCGCACGAGAGCAATCCTGAGTAGTAAAAGCGAAGCAGTGGTGGACTGCCATTGATGAGAGAGTCTGTGAGCATTGCGGAAAGATGCACGGTAAGAAAGTTGCCCTGCAGGAAGATTTTTTCAAAAAAGGTTCGGTAATGATTGGGAATAATTGAGGAAAATTGAAGCTAGAGTATGAAAATGTGATTGGAAGTCCTCTGCATCCTAATTGTAGGTGTGATATGATTCCTCTGATTGAGTAAAGATTGAATTTGACATAAAAAACGCTATTTTGGATAGTGTTTTTTATATTCTCATTCGTATCAAATGGAAGAAGAGTTAAAATATTTCTTAAATGAGTTAAAGAAATTTGATTCAGTCCTTACTTCAGAAAATAAACGATGAGTTGAAATTGATGAGATTATATTTTTACTATGCCATACTGGGCATATTAGTTGATTGTCTGCTTTTGCAAAAAAAATAGGAAAGTGAAATTTTGCTAATGGAGTCGTATCGCTAATTTATAAGTTCTACCAAGAGGTTAATAGACCAGTTTCTTATTTTCTTTCTTTGAATGAAAACTTATGAAATGAATCCATCTTCTTTTTGTATAAAGATAGATTATTAACTAAGATTTTATTAGAAAAAAGTTGCGATAATGTAGTTTATCCATCGCTTTTGACAAGAAATATATTAAATGAATTAAATTTAAAAATTAATTGAAGCTTTTTTCAAAAACGAGAACTTATATTGAAAGAATACCCTTCATTACTTGCTTTATTTATTGCCATATTTTGATCTTTAATAGCTATTCTAATCGCAATTTTTGATAATTAAAAAAGAGTACATGAAATGTACTCTATGATCTAGCATTTTTTATTAAATAGATTAAATCTTCTTTTCAAAAATCAGTCTGTTTATTACTAGTTAGTGTTCCCCATGCCTTAAGTAATCTTCTATATCTTGGAAGCACGCAAACTCAAACTCCATTATCATCTTTAAGAATTTGATAATATCATTTGTTATTAATTAAAAATTGAGCATATCAATAGTGTGGATCGTGATTGTGATCAAATCACTCATACTCTATTAAATGCAGATCAGATTTTGAAATATCCTTTAATGTCCCATTTTTTTCCGCTGTATGCTTAATATTGTATATTCCAGTAAACATATTCAGAATATTTAGGGTTTCCTTATATGCTTCACTTGAACCATCTTTGTTAATATTTAATACTTCTTCATATTCAGTACTAAATCCGTATTCATATACTTTTGCATGGTTGAGATGCCATTTTTCTTCAGGATAAAGTTTGGCTAAAATTAATTCTTGATTTGCTAAAATTCTTCTTTCTACTTCTGTTAATTTGATAGCCATATTGACATTTATTTAGAAACTAAAATTTACCTGCAAAAAGCCTTATCTACATACTCTTTTTCTCCTTTATCAGTGAAATAGTAGCATCCCCCTTTAGGTCCACGATGATACATTTTTTCTGCATTTGAGTCAGATTTTTTTTCTTCTTTTTCGTTTTCAATTTTGCTTCTTTCACCTTTACACGCATCATCAGCCCAAAGCCCGAATTTCTTTTCTGAGGCTGTTTTTTGAGCAGACTTAAATTCTGATTGATATCTGTATGGGAGATTGTAGGTGTACTCAAATCCATATCCATCTTCAATCATTTTTTGATTGAGATTTGCTCCATTCACTACTACATATCCAAGGAGTCTTCCATATTTATCAGTTGCGGTTTGTGTAGGATCAGTTTCAATTTGAATTTGGGTTGCTGATCCAACAAGAGTTTTAAGATGATCAGCGGCTTCCTTCCCGAAACATTCTGCATATCCATATCTCATAGTGGTACTCTCTGGAGCATCAAGACCAATCATACGAACAGACTGTTCTTTTCCTTCAGAATTTTTAACTCTGATCGTATCTCCATCCACGACCTCTAGGAGTGTGTAGCTTAACAATTCAGTTTTCTTTTCTTCTTTTGTTCCAAAATCTTGGTCAAAAGTGCTATTGAGGATTTTTACTGCTTCTTTTACGACTGGATCACTGCAGGTTTTCTCACATCCAGCAAAGAGAGTTTTGATCATGGTAGTGTCTTTCTCTTTATTTTTGGATTGATCCAAAATCATTTTCACGATTACTTTGAGTTGGTCAGCTTTCTGTTCTGCTGGAGTTGCTGCGAAAGAAATGGACTGAAGTCCTAAAAATCCCACAAGAAGGAGGGCAAGAAGTTTTTTCATGGTATGACAATAAAAAAATAAAGACTACTGAGTAGGTTATATTTCCTAACAAAAAAATCAAGACAGAAAAAGTCCTAAAAATAGACCTCTGAATAGTCAGATTTTTGCTTTTTTTATTTACCTAATTATACCAAAGCTAGTTTTATATTTCCCCCTATTATCATGCAAATCGGAAGCCTCAACATTACTTTTTTAGAAAGAATTACCGTGAGAGAATTTCAGCAGATTGCAAGAATCAATGGTCAATTTCAGAATAAAGAGATTGATGAAATTGAGCTCGGTAATCAGCTTGCGAAATTCATTATTGCTGAAATTAACTGAGAAACAGATAAAGAAAAAATCCTAAATCTGATTTTAGATATGGAGAGTATTGAAGACTATACAGCTCTTAATGAAGCGGTAGCAAAAAAGATTGATACCCTCGTAAATCCGTCAAAAAAAAAGAGCTAGAGTATGAATACTCTAAGCTTTTTAAGTGATTGTGATGAACAGCACTTGAGGAGATCAAGGCGGTAGAAGTGATGAAATATATGCACTGGAGCTATGAAGAATACTTAAATTGCCCTATAGAAATTATGGAGGCAATAGTAGCTAGGATGGAATTGGAAGCTAAAAAGCCATAATTCACCATATTATCAATCCTAATAGAATAATGATTGTAATAGCAAAAATAGCTTGTACTCCACTTGGAAGCTCATCAACTCAATTATATCAAGATTTTTTTAGCACTGCTGCTTTCTTAGCGTCTTCCGCAATAACACGGAGATGAGGGGCAAGTAGCTTGATCTCTTCTCGTGACATATTCTCTCGTTTCATCTTGATTGATGATAGAAATAAATCAACTAAATTATAAATCTTTTATACGAAAAATCAAGCAAAATGGCAGTCAAAAATGCAATAGAGATTATCATCTCTGCGACAGATAATGCATCTGCCGTTTTTGCCAAATCAGCAAATGGGCTTAAGGGGGTGGCTGACAAGATGCAACAGCGATCTAATCAAAACGAGTATGCCCTAAATAGAATGCATAATGTTGGAAAGCAGGTTTTTTCCACTCTTTCTTCTCATATTGTAGACTTTACGGATAAAGCAGGAAAAACAAAAGAGGCTGAAGAAGCTATGGATAGACTTTCTAAAAACTTAAATTTAAACTCAAAAGATATATTAAAATGATTAGAAAGCTCATCTAAAGGAACTGTTGCGAGTTATGACCTTATTCTTTCGGCAAATAAAGCGATGTCGCTTGGGGTGGCGAAAAATACAAATGACTTCACAACTCTCATGGATATTGCAAGAATTAAGGCGAAAAATATGGGTATTACTACTACTCAAGCTTATAATGATATTGTGACTGGTCTTGGTCGTGGTTCTGCAATGATTCTTGATAATCTAGGGATTACCGTAAATGCAGCTGAAGCCAATGAAGAGTATGCAAAGGCTATTGGGAAAACCGTAAATCAACTCACGGATGCGGAAAAAAAGCAAGCATTAATCAATAAGGTTGTTTCTGATGGAAAAAAAGAACTGGAAGCTATGGGGGAGGTTATGTTAACTGATCCTGAAAAAAGACAAAAGCTAATCGCTCAAATTGCCAACATGAAAGACAGGATATGAAGTGCACTCATCCCAACAATTCAAAAACTAATTGATACTGTTACTCCGCTCATAGAAAAATTTACTCAATGGGTAGAAAACAACCCAAAACTGGCTGCATGAATCATCCAGGTAGTAGGAGGGTTAAGTGCTTTTGCAGTTGTTCTTTCTTCTATTGGATTGGCGGTTTGACCGATTGCTAGTGCTATGAATATGTTTGGGAATGTTATTGGCTGGATAGGGAAACTTATTCCCTTGATAAGTTGAGGGCTCTCTTCTCTTTGACCAATTATAGCGACTCTCACTTGACCTATTGGTTGGGTTGTCGCTGCCCTTACTGCACTAGGAGTCGCTTATGCTACGAATTTTGGAGGATTTAGAAATTTTGTAAATACAACGGTTGAAGCAGTTATTCCCTATCTCCAAAATTTGCGAGAGGATTTTGTCGCTATCTTTGAGGGGATTTGGAACGCTGTACAGGATGCACGAACTAAAATAGAACCAATTCTGATTCCCATTTGGGAAATGTTTGCAACCGTGGTGACTGAGGTTTTAGGAATTGTATTGCAGATTGTAGGTTCAACTTTTCAGAGTATTGCTCTTTATATACAGAGTGGGATTCAGACTTTTGGTGAGATTATTGATTTTCTCAAAAATGTCTTTACTGGAAATTGGGATTGAGCTTTCCAAAATTTGAAAAATATCGTTGGAATTTGGAAAGATGCTATTGTCTGAATTTTTGGGGCTTTTAATATCGATCTCCCAGCAATTATTGAGACGATCAAAACTACCATCACGAACCTTTGGAATGGAATGTTTAATGGACTCAAAGATATTGCAAGTGGGGCAATGGACCGAATTTCAGGGAAAATTAGCTCTATTTGGGATAAAATTCAGGCTGCGAAGGATGCAATTGCAAGCTTGTGGTGAGGTGGTTCTGAGACGGTGGGTAGGACTTCTCGCAGTGTTGGGGCTCGTGCAAGTGGTGGTAGTGTGATTGCTGGTCAGCTTTATAAAATCAATGAACTAGGCTCTGAATACTTTCGCCCTGCAGTTAATGGAACAATCAGTAGATCGCCTAGTCCATCCAGCCCTCAAATCACTCTCCAATTTGGAGATGTGCATATTGGCAGTGAAAGCGACATGAACACTTTCACTGAAAAAGTAAGGGCGGTTTTGATGGAGAATTATCGCAATTTAGCTTTGTGAACTTATTAAAAAATGTTTGGAAAAATCCCCTATGGACAAGTACTCTATGGAAGCAACCAAAGACCTAAAAGCTGATTAATTATGATTGAGCAAATAGGCTTTGGAGCTTATGATTTTTCCGATATTCTGATTTCTAATATTCCTGATAGCTATGATGGTAATGACTTTGACTTACAGACTTATCAACTGACTACTCATGGTCAAGGACTCAGCAACTGGCTCATAAAGGGGAAAAAGCTGACTATCAAATGATGGATACAAGCTAAAAATCAAGAAGAATTAGAAAGAAAAATCAACCGTATCAAAGCTCATCTCCTCAATGGTGAGCAAATGCTGTATATAAAGAGAAAAATCTGACTCCTCAAAACGAAAGCCGTAGTCGCTGGATTGAGCATCCCTAGGGAAAGTCGGACAATCAATACAATAGAGATCATGATTACCTTTCAGATTTCAGACCCTTTTTTGTATTCAGAACATACCAACGAACTCGGCTTTTTCGGCATCAATGCCCTCTTCAATACTACGATAGAATACCTCAGTGGCTCTCGCCCTGCGAAGCCATCACTCTATATTGCTTTTTGAAATGCCGAATCCGTAAACCAAGTAGAGATAGCAATTGGAGAAAAACTTCTTCAGATCAATCAAACAATAAAAGCCTGAGATGTTCTTGCAATCAGTGGAGAAAAGTTGGATGTAGCACTTAACGGGAAGCGAGGAATTGACCGAGTGGGAGAGTTTGGAGAATTGGCAATTGGAGAAAGCTCCGTACAAGTAAAAATCAACGGAACTTTTGAGGCAGAAATCTTTATCCAGTATTCCGATACCTATGTATAGTATAAAAATTTATGATAAGAACTGAGGTTTTAAGTCTACATTAAGCGAAAAGCTCGTGAATTGTGGCTATTCCTTTTCTGCTACGGTCAATGGAGGATTTTCTGGATTAAGTTTTGAGTATTTCGGAAAAGTAGAAATCAAGCATAGAGAAAGAATTAAAATCTATAAGGGGACTCAGGCAATCTATCAAGGCTTTGTGATTGGGATAGCAAAACTCTCTGATAGGAGCTGAGAAAAACAAGTTATCAATTGTAGTGGAATGCTCGGTTTACTCGCATTTATGCCTTATCCAAACAAGACTCAAACTGCCAATCCAAGCCAGCTCATTCGTGATCTTTTTGCTGATCTACCATGATTTACGACTTCAGAAATCCAAGACTATCATGGAGAAATCACACTCAAAAGTGAAAATCTGACTTTTCTGACTTTTTTACAGGAGGTACTCAAACATACGAGAGATTGGGGATTCTTTATAGATGCGGAGAATGTAGTGCGTTTCGGTCCGTATAGCACTCATCATCTGCTAACTTATGAAGAGAATTGCTACAGCATAGATATTGCGGAGGAAAGCTCTAATTACTTCAATCATATTGTGCTAGAATACGAGGGAGGAAGTTTAGAAAAAAAAGATGAAATCTGAATTCAGAATTACGGTTTGAGTAAAATTATTGTGCAAGAAACCGAAATCAAAGACCAAGCTACCGCTCAACTCAGAATTGATTCTCTCTTAGTAGAAAAAAGTATCATGAAGAACTGCAAAATTGCAGTAAACAGCAATTACAAATTTGCAACTATTAAACCGTGAGATATGGTATCCATAAGGAATACTCAACGAGTAATTCAAAACAAACCAGTCAAACAAGTCCAGTATTGACCGAATACCGCAACGGTCATTCTAGATAGTTATCAGTCTTTAGAGTATTTTATTTCCAAAAAATAAGCCTATGTATAAAGTAAAAGATAATGTTGAAGCTCAATTACAGTTTGGAATCTCTTCTGTGGCAACTACTCTCGTAGTTAAAGAGGGACAAGGTGCCAAATTCCCTGAAGTTCCGTTTTTGGTCGTTCTTAATAAAAGAAATTCAGATTGAGAAATCACGAAGAGCGAAAAAGTGGAAGTTTCCGTTGTTAGTGGCGATCAATTCACGATTAGCAGAGGGTATGAATGAACGACGCCATCAGATTTTTCTGCTGATGATTTTGTCAGTCTTTTTGTGTTGGCTAAACATATTGAAGAACTGCAAACCGAAGTCGCAAAAAAAGCAGATCAGACAGATGTTCAGTCCGTAGCTCAAAGGACAGACTCCCTCGAGGAGAAGATTACCAATGCAGAGCAGAAGATAGAGAAGCTAGAAGAGGCAGGAGAGAGTGATCACTTAAGTGCAAAAATTACCCTCTGAGAGTCTCTAACAGGAGATCACTATCAGACCAAGACCTGACCTTGAGTACAAGCAAAGATAGTGAGGGTTAAGGATTGGAATACGAATGGACACTTCTGAAGCAATAGATCTGTTTTACAAGTCAATAAAATCTCATTCTATGATGAGCATAACGCGGTCATCCCTAGAGATCAATACCAATCCCCTCATGTGGCTATAGAGAATACTGGGGGAT
>JAUMYK010000054.1:2935-3790 GCA_030528665.1 bacterium | reverse complement strand
CCTACCTTAAGGATAAGGTCGTGGGTTCGAATCCCACCCCTCCCATAGTTATTCTAGGTATCAAGCCAAAAATAATATATGTAAATGATCAGCCGTATAGGAGAAATTCCTATACGGCTTTTCTTTATACAGTCTAGGAATAAGAAGCCTTGCCGTAAGATGATTAGTATAACCAGTCTCTCACAATGCAGGATATAATCCTACAAAAAGGTCTTATTAAGTTGCATTGTGATACAGGAGGAGAGACCCTGTTGATCATTGCGACCTAATAAGACTTTTTTCAAATTCCGATCCACAAAGACGCAGTCGCTCGCAACATTAAGCGAATAAGTGGTAGGTCATAGTCAAAAGAATTATTAGATTGCTACCTCTCTTTTATCTCTCTCAATTGGTAAAAATGAAGCCAATGTGACTAATTTTCTTCGTACTGATTTTTTTGCTAGCAACTTGTACAGGTCTGGGTTGGTATGCGATCATTACTCCTTGGCTTGTTTTTGCCTTAAGTGGGGAATCCGCAAAAACAAAAATCAACAATTTTTTATTTCGCAAAGGGTAGTAAGGTATGGTTAGGGAATGATTTGTGTTTTATCAAAGTTTTTACGAGTCTACTTTGTGATTACCTGATGAGGTAAGATTAGAACTTTTTGATATGATATGCAGGTATGGACTGACTTGAGAGGTTAAAACAACCTCAAATGTTGTAGCAAAAAATATGTTCCTGCTCATCAGACCTCAGATTGACGCAAACAATAAAAAATATGCAAATTCTAAGAAATGATGAGCTCCTCAAGGGAACTCAAATGCAAAGAAAGACTGGGGAAACGATACAAAACAACCTAAAACAACCAAAAAACA
>JAUMYK010000054.1:0-2925 GCA_030528665.1 bacterium | reverse complement strand
TGTAAATGTTAAAGAAAAAGTAAAAGATAAAGAAATTGCTGACGCAATTGAAAACAGCTGACTAGAGGAAAAGGTTATCAACCTGTACATCGACTTCTTAAACCAAAGAACCTCAAACAGGATACCTAATACGATACAGGCGACAACGCAACATTTGAACTTATTGAACAAACAGGAAAACAAAGAAATCAGGCTTAAAATCTTAGAAAATAGTATTAACAACTCTTACAGATGATTATTTGAATTAAATGAAAAAGATATTGCGAAGCTGAAAAATTCCGCAAAAAAGCCTGAAAAAATCCCTCGTGAGCCTCCAAAACAAAACGCTTTAGATCCGCTATTGAGCTAAAAAATGAAGAACTTAGAAATCGAAAAATCAATCCTCTCAATGCTTTTTGTAGATAGCGATCTGTTGGTGGAGTATCCTGTAAGGGATGAGGACTTTACCACCCCAACTCACAAAAAACTCTTTGAATTGATCAAAACCTTAGGTGCAAACTTTGCGATTATTCAAGAAAGATTTCAGGACGAAGAAAAGGAGTACGTCACAAGCCTCGTAGCCTTAAGCATAGGGAATTGGAGATGGAAAAGTGACTATGCGGAACTCAAAAAACTGACTGAATACAGAAGGATAGCAACCATCGCAAAAGGCTTATTGATTGCTATCGAAGATCATCAGGAGTTGGAACTCTTGTACGAAAAGATCCAAAAGTTCGATACTGGGGAAATGGTGGAAACGGATATTCCAAAAGTCCTTCAGGATATTGTTGCAGAAATTACAGGAACAAAACAAAGTGTCCTTTATCCTACTGGCTATACCAATTTGGATTACTATCTCGGAGGATTTACGCCAGGACAACTCAATATCATAGCAGCGAGACCGAGTGTGGGAAAAACGCTCTTCTCGGTGTGTACGATGCTAAAGCAGGTAGATTATGGAACAAAATGTGCGTTCTTTAGTCTCGAGATGAGTAATAAGGAGATTGTGCAGAGGATACTTGCTAGGAACTCCTGAATGCCAGTAAGAGCAATGAAAAACAAGGCAAATGAGGAACAACTGGAAAGAGTCGAGGAGGCAATGAAAAAGTTTGATACCCAAACCCCAAACCTTGTCCTCGTGGACAATGTGTTCACAATTGCGGAGCTTCTAAGGAGTATCAAGCTCCTGTATAAAAAAAATCAGATTCAGATTGTTTATATCGATTACTTGGGACTCATCCAGGGGAAAGGAGAGAATAGGAACCTAGAAATTGCTAGGATCACAAGGAGCTTGAAGATGTTGGCAATGCAATTGGGGATTGTGATTATCCTCCTCTCTCAGCTCAATAGATCGCTAGAGAATAGACCTGATAGAGCTCCAAGACTCTCAGATTTAAGAGATTCAGGAGCTATAGAACAAGACGCTGATTGTGTAGTAATGCTAGATAGAGACCTCGAGTGTGAGCCAAAAAAACTTTTGATTTATGTCCGCAAAAACAGAAACGGAAGCCTTGGAGAATGTGAGCTTGCTTGCGAACCAGCGAGTATGCAGGTAGGGAATTTAGCACCTAAGCCTTTCTAATGCATATCACAACAACTTATCAATTCAACTACCGAACAACCCAATTGAGAATATACAAACTCAGAAAAAAGCTTTTTATCCTCTTATTGATGTAGATGACCACAAAACAGATGCAAGAACTCGAGAACAAATCAAACTTTGCCATATTCCTCAATAAATACGGACTCAAAGGAAAAGCGGAATATGAAACCTTAACAAAAGCAGAAAAAGTTATTGTACTCAGTGATTACATAAAACGATCAAAAAGCAAAAAGAATTAACAAGGAACAGTGAACAAGTAAGAATTAACAAAGTTTTTTATTCTATTACCAAATATACAGATGACAACAACAAACACACGATTACCAGCAGGTTATGAACTTCCTAAATCTGAATGAGGAAAGTACACCAAGCTCCAAGATGGAACCACAAAGATTAGAATCTTAAGCAGTCCAATTATTGGTTGGGAATACTTTAACAACGAGAACAAACCGCAGAGGAGCAGAATCCCCTATAGTGGAATCCCTGCTGACTCTAAGGAAGGCAGAAAGCCTAAGGAGTTCTGGAGCTTCGTAATTTATAATTACGAAGAAAAGAGGGTGCAGGTAATGACCGCAACCCAAAATTCAATCAAGGAACAACTCATAGCCCTCTCAAGAGATGCGGACTTTGGAGACCCTAAAACTTATGACTTAAAAATCACTAAGTCAGGAAAAGGACTTGATACCAAGTACACCATTATGGCACTAGGAAAAAGTGAGTTTGAGGATTCAAATGCTCTAGAGGAAGCCAGTAAGGTAGACTTAGAGGCAGTATTTGATGGAAAAGACCCCTTTGCTCCTTTCTAACTCGTAGGGGGGATTATACCCCCTTACCCTCCTTTTATTTGTTATATATTTACTTATGCAGGAAAAAATAACGCACCTCCTTGAAAGGCACGAAATCTTTAAGCTCAAAGGCTTACAGCTGAATGAGTCAGACTTATTTAACTGGATTGCCCTATGGGAGGAGATGGCTGATGCGATCACTCAGCTCAGGTCTCAATACCAAGAGACCAAGCAAGAGAACGATAAGCAAAAAGGCTTAAGAATGATCGAACTGAAGGCTGATCTGGACGAAAAAGGCAAAAAGAAGTACACTGAAAGCACGGCGGAAGCGGTAGTCAGACAAGAGTTTTATCAAAAAGATTTGGATTTGAGTGTATTGAAGACACAGAGTGAACTCCTGCAAAATAAGACTGGCGTGATCAACGAGTATATCAATATCGTAAAAATGCACCTCAAAAAAGATTTTACAAGCTAATGATTGAGTAATGCGCGGAATACTTAGTCTCTGTATCTTCTGTGTAGCAGCATATCTGCTATGGATATTCAGAGATGAACTTT
>JAUMYK010000010.1 GCA_030528665.1 bacterium | reverse complement strand
AAAAAAGCCCCCTACCTTAAGGATAAGGTCGTGGGTTCGAATCCCACCCCTCCCAGACTGAAAAGTTGACAACTATTATCATAGAGCCATGTAGTTTACAAAATACTATATGGCTTTTCTCATTGATTCCCCCAATCAAAAAAACCACTTTTCTCTTGCATTTTGCTTTTTATTCTCAATGGTTATACTTGCTGTGTGCCTTTTGTAGAGAATGAAGAAAAAATATTCCTCAAAACCGCACGATATGAGAGAAGATACAATAAACAATTTAATCTGTAATAAACCATCGCAATGACAAAAAAACAATTCAATCCTGTATATGATACAGAAGAGTTAGAAATCATGAATGAACTTGAGCAAGGAGAACGAACTTCGGTCAAAGATATTGCCAAAGAAAAAGCAAGATATGCTCACTATGCGAAAAACACCATTGAAAAAATGAACAAAAGAAAAGCCATCAGTATTAGGATATTTGAAGAGAATTTGATCAAAATCAAGGCAAAAGCTCAAGCTCTAGGCATTCCTTATCAAACCTATATTAGTTCCGAACTCCACAAACTAGTTGCCTAATTTGTCACTCATTACAAAAACTTCTACTTCATATTTTCCAAGACACAGGCTCCAAGCGTATGTTTTTTCTTTGAATCTCTTCCCTATTCGTAGCTCAACTCAGGAACAATCTCCCGACTTCCACTCCAAAAGAAAAAAGAAAGCTGACTGTTTCGAATCAGATTTCTTTTTTTTTGCCTAAAACATTAAGGTACATAGGTAAATTCTTGATCAATAGAATACGCACGATCATCATAAGCAGGATCGGCTAATTGCCATTGATCCAAATAAATTTTTTGCGCTCCTTCTCTATGCAAGACTACAGACCCTTTGCCATTCTTAGAATAAATAGTCATAGGAGTTATTTGTTCTAATGCCTTTAGTAGATGAAAATCCATACTATTTGCAATAGCAGCAACACTTGAATCAAGACTAGGATCAACAGAAGTACTATGAACCGAGAAATCCCCCTTCAGTGAAAATATACAACGATTTTGACGCTCATTAAATGTAAATGACCAACCAATTGATCAGACATTATTGAAAGATAATGGATCATCTACCCTATCAAATAAAAGAAGTCCATGAGTATTACATTGAAATGGTATATTTGGAGAATTTTCATCAGTATTTCCTCCAGCTGAATTTCCACCAGCATTTGGATCTACGACTCTAGCCTTAGCACAATCTTGGATTTTTTGACCATTATGCATAATAAATGCACAGATACGAGCCTCTCCATAATTTGTTGCAGCAAAAGTATTAGAAAAATCTGTAGTATTCTGAGGAGCAGTTGCCCAACCAAGTGGATACACCACATTAATATCCGAAGAACTATACTGCACAGTATAATTCCCAGCAGGGAAAATCTTCACTTGCATCTCTATCCTACCAGCAGGATCAGACTGATAATCAGTACTTGTCGCAGTCAAAGCATCCTTATTGACTATAAAGAGTTGAGGTCTAATTGGATCACTCGGCTGCGTAGACTGACTAGCTTGCATCCTCAGTCTCATCTCGTGATTGAGTGCTACCTTACTCAGCTGGGTTTGCAAACTATCCCACATCTGCTCCGTTAACTTGTTACCATTATTCTCTCTTGCTTGGATTAAATGCCTAAAACTTGTTTCTTCTGCACTCAAATTTGGATACTCCGCAGAGGAGGAAGCTCTTGCTTGTAATCTACTTTCGTGATTTTCTACCCAAGTACTGATTTTAGTCAGCATCGTATCCCACATTGCCACATCCTTGAGCTGTCTTTGATGATGACTAGAGTAAAGAGGTTTAAAATTGACCTGATCAGCATTGAGATAATTTTGACCAGAATGTAGCCCTGTAGCATAGGATACTACCGCTATCCCTGCTACCGCCAAAAAGCTACTCGCCATCAGCAGTTTTGTTTTCATTTGCATTTGATTGTCTATAAAAGAATAAAATGATTGTGCTATGACCTCAAAACCACGGTATGCTCTCTACAACGAAAAAACACCCCTATATGTGGTGCTTACAAACTCCAATATCCTCAGCAAGGTCTTGCTTTCGAAAAATGAGGTTTCCACACATAAGAGTGTTATTTCCCATTTTCCCAAAAAACGAAGACCTCGCGAGGCGTACTGTGCTGAGGTAATGGAATATTGGTTTGTAAGCAAAGCAAGTATACTCATTTTTGAAAGAAATGCAAATTTTCCCTCAAAAAAAACAGAAAATAAATATATCACCTTTTCATACATCAAGAAAATCTGTAAGAGTCAAGCGTTTAGCGTAAAGAGAAAATAAACATATCCATAACGCTACACTGTGTAGGGACAATGCCAAAAAGTAAAAAACAATAAATGCAAATTCAGACCTATCTTTTTCAAAGAGTAAAAAAACAAGAAAAAACCTGAATACTGCATTCAGATTTCCTTCCTTTTATAGATATGCTTGCTTCTGTGATCATAATCACTATCCTCTAGCACTGTTTTTTGCTTACGCCTACCTTGCTAAGGTATACACACAAGGAAGAATAACAATACACCACCAGAATACTTTTTATACGCTATAAAATTTTGATGTCAAATACTCCTCAAAATTGGAAACGCAGCTTTGCACTGATCTGGTCTGGACAGGTATTTTCGCTTTTATCCTCATCAGCAGTAAATTTTGCAATTACGATCTTTTTGACATTGCAGTATGAATCTGCAGAAGTCTTGGCATATGCGACGATTGCAGGGCTTTTGCCTATGGCGCTGCTTTGACCCTTTGCAGGGGTCTTTGTGGATAGGCGGAATAAAAAATACACCATGATGCTAGCAGATGGAGGGATTGCATTATGTACCCTTGTGATGGCAATAACGATGATGTCAGGATTTGATAATGTGTATTTTATCTACGCCATGATGGCACTTCGTGCAGTTGGATCAGCGTTTCATATGCCAGCTATGCAAGCAAGTACGCCACTACTAGCTCCAAAGGAAGAGTTTATGCGTATTGCAGGGATGAATCAGGGTATTCAATCTATTTCTCTCATTGCAGGTCCTGCACTTGGTGGGTTTCTCGTAGGAATGTTCCCAAAAAGTCTCGGAACCATTTTGATGCTTGATGTGATTGGTGCAGCACTAGCAATTGTGTTTTTAACATTTGTAACATTCCCCAAGCATCTTGCCTCCAAGACTTCAAACACGATCAGACAAGTATGCAGTGAAATGAAAGAAGGATTCCAAACGATTTGGTCAATTCCACCCGTAAAATGGGTCTTTTTGTATTCAATAGTCGTAATGTTTGCGGTGATGCCGATTATCTCTCTCTTACCACTGATGACCAAGAGTCACTTTCAGAAAGGAGTTGGAATGATGACTCTGGTGGAAGCTGCCTATCCGATAGGGATGATGATCGGAGGTCTACTTCTGTCGGTATGGAAACCCAAACTCCATGCCTTGAAAATTGCGAGCCTCGCTTTAGGAGTGGTAGGTACGATCTGTATCATCAGCGGACTCTTGCCCCAAGATATGATTTGGTTTTTTGTGGGATTGCTTGTAATAGTAGGAATCATCAATACGATTGAATATGCAGCAATGCAAGCCTTTCAACAACTCAAGGTTCCGCAAGAAAAACTCGGTCGCGTAATGTCAATCAATTTTTCCATATCAAGCCTACCTTCAATACTTGGACTTGTCTTGGTTGGTAGTTTGACTGATATGCTCGGAAGTGTCTGAGTGATGTTTTCGCTTTGCTGAGGTATTTTACTTGCGATTGGAATTATCCAGTACCTCACTCCTGCCATCCAAAAAGCCATTAAAGAGGATGAGACAAAAGACTCAAAAAAATAAAATCCCTATTTAAGTTTTTTTTTTCATAGCTTCGCACCAGTACTTCACTCTCCTCTACTACAGAACTTTCCTCTGCACTTTTAAACGCTTGAGAGTTTCGATCAGTACTCCATTCCATTTCTCAGCCCCATTCTCAGCAATTCTCCAAGAAAAAAAACTCCGCATCACTACGGAGTCTATCTTATGATCAGCGATCACTTAAAATTCTACATCTTCGTCATCATCTTGTGACTGAGCCTCAGCTCTAGCAGCCTGCTGTTCAGCTCTAGCAGCCAATCTTGCCGGATCTTCTTTGGCAAAGTCTACCTTGATAGCTCTTCCCCAAAGCTCTTGTCCATCCATTTCAGCTTTAGCTTTTGCAGCATCTTCTGCATTTTGGAATTCTACGAAACCAAATCCCTTACTTCTTGGAGGTTTTACGTTTTGATCGAGGTTTACTCTCGCAAATACAACTTCTCCATACTTTGAGAATTCAGTTTTGAGGTCATTTCCCCTCATCTTCCAGTTCAATCAACCCACGAATAATTTTGTTTGGCTGATAATCATTTCTTCAGTCATTTAACCAAAAATAATAAAGTAAAGAACCGTCACATAATATGACACCCCCAAGTATACGAGTTATACAAATTTTTGCAAGCAGATTTCACTTTTTTTGACAAAATCACGCAAAATTTGCTTTACAATTTTTTCTAAGTATAATAAATATGTTTTTTTACTCATTAGAGCAATCCAATGACCGATCTCAACCAAAACACCACTACCCAGACCACAACAACTCAAACTTCGCCTACCAAAGAACTTTTTGGTGGAAATCAAGCTGTTTTTGACAACCTCGAAAAATTTGAACAAATCTCCAATCCGACAGGAGACCTCGATTTTGATTTTGCATTTGAAGATGCATTGGAGCAGTATGAAAAAGAAAACACTCCTGAGACCCACGCTGACCAGCAGGAAAACAAGGAATCTCATACTATTACCTTTGATGAACTCAGCCAGCTCCATCAGCCCTCTGATGACTCAGAAACGCAAACAAATTCCGCATCAGACAAAGAAATTCCAATCCCCAACAAAAACGATAACATTTTCCAAAAACTCACCCATCCTACTCCTCAACAGGAAAGCCCTTTTGAGATTGAAACGATCCCTGCCCTCGAGCCAGAAAACGAAAGCAATGAGGACACAGAGGATCAACTTACCCAACTTGCTACCACAGAAAAAGTAATGGAAGCTGATTTTAGCTTTTCTCAAACCTCCATACCAGAGCAAACAACACACAGCACCGAACACACCACTCCAAACAGTCAGGACGACAAACCAACTTCTCCAAAAACCACAGCAGCAAACACAACACTCCAGCAAGAAAACAGCATACAAGCTGAGCCAAATACCATACCAACTAAGGAAAACAGCTGAGATACTACAAACACTCAAAACTCCCCTAGCTCAGCTCCAGCAACAAGCACTCCTCTCCAAGCTCAAAACAATACAGAGGAAACCACTAAAACCCAAGTTCCACACACTACCAAAAAAGAGAACAAAAACACTGACTCTATCAAAGAACACACTCAACTCTCCAAACCAACAAACAAGGCTTCGCCAGACAACACAGAGCCAAAACCAACAAAAACAGATACCACTCCTGAACAAGCAAGTCTCAATACTTGATCTAGCATCACTACCGAACCACAAGCACACCAACAGCTCGAACAAGAACAACCAACATCCGACTCAAAATATGTGCAGAAATACTGGGAACTCCTCCAGTCCACACAAGAAATCCTCGCCCTCCACAACAAACTCCAAAATACTGAAGAACAAAGCTTTGATATCCTCGGCAATGCCACCCCAAAAAATCAAACACTCTATACCTTTAGCATAGAAACAGCTTGAGAACTACCAAAACTCCTTATCACAAAAACAGAAACCGACCTTATTCACAATACCACCACGCAACATACCTTACACTTCTCCACTGCAGAGAGTAACAGCAACCTCCAAGTCACTATCGATGATTTCCTCCTCTATCAAGAAGAACCTGATTTTGAAGATGCAATGAAAGCAATGCAAGTCAACGATAAACTCAATAAATTTGCATTCCTCCTTGGAGAAAAACTCAAAACACTCCACACACAGCGAGAGGAACTCCAACAAGAAAAAGAAAAACAAAAAGCGTTTCGCTCAGCCTTTAGAAATTTTTAAAACAAAGAAATCCCGCTAGCACCTACAGCACGGGATTTTTTTCTAAAGCACAAAAAACTCTACAATCATAAGCTACAATTTTTGGATCGTAGGCAGATAAAAATGCATACTTATAGCTAAAAACATAGTAACGCTCCTCGCTAACGCTTCAGCACAATCAGCTCCTACATTAGTGCTGAGGAGGTGGAAGATAAAAAAGTTCCCCTCCAAAAAGTGGTGTATCGGTATGGATATAGATATTTGGAGTATTGCAAGTAGCTTTCTCTAGTGGTTTGCCTTGAGCATTAGCGAGTGCAAGGATTTTGAGTTTTCCGTAACTAGTAGGGGTAAGATAAAGAAGTTCCATCCCAGGATACATCACTTCTTTTGGAGTAAATTGGTGAAAAATCTGACCATTGAGTTCAAGGGTGTTCTCACTCACCTGTCCAAAATAGTTTCTCGCAAAGAGAGGACCAGCACAGGTCTGGGTAATTGAACTATCCTGAGCAAAGTATTCGCTCGTGAGAGGTCACGCTTGGTCTGCGAACTGTACTGAACTGGAATCAGATTTTTCTGATATTTTAGCTTCTGTTGTTGCTACTGTGGTGTCATTTTGCCAAGCGTAGTCTTGATTTTCAGTATCTGGAAATTCTTTGAGACTATGAAACATGAAGCCCTCCCAGTACTCTCTATGGGGAATCACATTGACCAAGTCTTGGATCACTGGATCGATCGGCGTTCCATCCACGATAGCATCACGGACATGCTTGTAAGCTTTGACCATACCTCCTACATAAAATTCAGATTTGCTTCTTCCCTCGATTTTCATCGCATCTACATAGGGAATAATTTCAGCAAGTCTATTGATAGTGCAAAGGTCTCTAGATGACATGATAAAACTTGTTCCATCATCTCCTTGTTCCAGTTGAAAAAATTTTCATGGTCTTCTCTCTTCCTCAAGCCATACCTTGTATTTGAATCTGCAAGCATGATTGCATTCGCCCTTGTTCCCAGGTCTGCCCCCCATATAGTCTCCCAGTAGGCATCTACCCGAATAAGTCATACACATTGCTCACTGAACAAATACTTCTAGCTCCATACCTGGTACTTTTTCTTTGATTTCTTTGATTTCATCGATATGGAGTTCACGAGCTAAGACTACTCTTTTTACACCTAAATCCTGCCAAAACTGTACTGCAGAATAGTTGAGTGTTGTGGTCTGAGTGCTGAGGTGGAGTGCAGTGTTGGGCATATATTTTTTGAGGACATGAAAAGTCCCTGGATCAGAAAAGATAATCGCATCAGCTCACATTGCTGATACTTTTTCTACGGTTGCTTCAAAGATTTTGATGTCGACATTTTTTGGGAAAATATTCATTGTTAAAAAAACTTTACTTCCCAAAGCGTGGACTTCATCTACAGTTCTTTTGAGTTTTACAAAATCTCCGAGCTTATTACTTCTCATTCTCAGTGAGGTAAAGGGAACTCCCATATATACCTCTTCAGCTCCATATTTTGCTGCGGTAATCGCTTTTTGATGTGAGCCACCAGGAGCGACAATTTGTGGTCTGTGCATAGTATTTTTTTACGCATAAAGAAAAAGCAAGTTCTTGCTTGTTTGCTTCAAAGTGTATGATTTTGCTCTCAGAAAACAAGCAAAAAAATCTGATTTTTGTTTCCTTAGTTCCCATAGTTTTCTCAAAGTATTTTTTGAGATACAAAAAACTGACTCCCCATCAAGGAAATCAGTCTTTTGATACTTTTTTATTTTTCAGGAGCTGCTACAAGTTCCACCGTAGCGTCTGGCTGCTCTTTGAGGAGTGGAGGAAGCTTGGATTTAAGCTGCTCAAACCATGTACGCAAATAATCGTAAATACCTTGCTGAAATTCCTCATTCTGCTTACTAAAGGATCTAGGGAAAAGATCGGATGCAAGCTCAGCAGCGGATACAAGCTTCTCCATACCATACTTTTTATACAGATCAGTCATATCCAAGAAAGACTCGAGATACTCCAGCTGCTTGTCCTCATGCTCTACATAAGATAAATGCTGTTTGAGTTCCTGGAGATTGCTCTCGATTTTCTCTTTCACTTGCTCCTGCATCAAACGCTCAGTATCACGATACTCCAACTCACACGCTGCAAGTACATACCTATCCAGTTCATACCTATAGTGTGTAGAAGAGTTCTCTTCCTTGATAACATCAGCCCTATACATCACATAAAAAGTTTGATATTTGGCATCATAAATATCAGGTAATACCTGTGCAGCTTGTCAATAACGCGTGGAGGAATCATCCTCAGGAACAATCATTGGAAGAAGTGGCTCATACACACCATCTTTCTTGACCATAACACTCGCATCCTCTGTAGTAGTATCTTCACGGATTCTTAGTTTCCCAAACTGAAACTCAACTACACCATCCTGCACTGCCTGAGGCCATTTTTCCAGCTGACCAAAAAGTTCTTCTTTGAAAAATACCCAACTCTTAAAATCAAGTGCCTCCAAAGATAAACCAGACACTATATTCAGATTTTTAAGCCATTTTTGTACCTGAGAATCGCCCTTTTGATACGCTACAAAAGAGTCACGCACATCAGCCTCTTTACCTGCTCCATCCAAATAGCAATCCTCCTCACTACAGGTCCATCTCACATCATAGGACATAAAAGGCTTTTCGCAGACAAACTGATAATCTGCACGTACACCAAGCCATGCAAACGCTCCTATCGCCACCAGCGGAATCCCGCATTTCATCATACTTTTGATCATCATTACTCCAATACCAAGATAAAACTCAAATACAAGCATAATGTTTTCTAGATTCAAAGCAATCTTTTTTGATTGAAAAAACCAGCCACTTCACTATACTCTCAAACAACCTCAATTTTAGCTTCATCAATAGCAATGCTCCGTCATATCCCAGTCCTTGCCCAAGAAATCTACGATCATCTTCCGACCAATCGATCACTCAGCTTTGATGGGACTTTTGGACATGGAGGACATGCTGAATACTTTCTCAGTCAAGAAGCCCAAAAAAGACCCATCAACCAACTCAAGATCATAGGAACAGATGTCGATACTGCGATGATTAGCAAAGCACAACAACGAACTCAAAACTATCAGGAAAACATTACGATTCTCCATAGCTCCTATGCTCATATCCAAAAAATAGCACAAAAATACTGACCTTTTGACTTTGAACTTCTCGATTTGTGAGTCAACCTCGAACATTTCAAAGATGGGGAACGCTGATTTTCCATCAAAACAGATGCTCCACTCGATATGAGATTTGATCAAACAAAAACCCCGCATACTGCCAAAGACCGACTAGCAAAAACCCCACTCGAAAAACTCCAAAATGCACTTATGAGCTATGGAGACTTCTCAGCAAGAGCAGCAGACTACCTCAGCAAAAGCATCTGTGAACAGAGAAAAAAATCAGACTTTTCAACCACTTTTCAGCTCAAAGACTTTCTCCTCGCCCATCATTGCAACCAAAAAAAGATCGCTGTCATTTTTCAAGTCATCAGAATTATGGTTAATAATGAACTCGAGCAACTCGAACACTTTCTCGCCGAATTCCCAGCCACACTCAGCTCAGGAGGAAGATGTGCAATTATTACCTATCATAGCATCGAGGATAGAATCGTGAAAAACGCGTTCAAAACACTGGCAGAGCAAGATGACTTTTCCCTAGTCAATAAAAAGGTAATCGTCCCTCACTATACCGAAGTCCAGCACAACAAAGCCGCCAGAAGCGCAAAACTCAGAATTATTGAGAAAAAATAACACAATGCTGACCTTCCCCTTTAGTCCTTTTCAGCTCCCCAATGACACTCCATTCCCAAGATACTGCTCAACAACAGCTCAAAACCTTTGCCTATCAGTCCATAAAATCTTTTCATAAATCCTACAAAGGCTGGCTTACCACCTATAGAAACAAGCAAAGCCTCCGAGATGCGATCAAAATCGGAATACTTAGCAGTTCTGCACTAATTTTTCTCTTAATTTATCTCTACTTTATCAATCTTGCCTCTACCAAAGGCTATTTTATGAAAGTAGCCCAAGAGGAACTGAATGCCTCCAACGCACAAAGCGATATTGTCAAACTCGAGATCGTAAAAGAAAAAAGAAAAAACTGGAATGAACTCACACCCACCCAGCATACCCTCAAAAAAAACCTCCTTACCATCGAAATCCCTCCCCACGAACGAGAATAGCACTCTCAAGCTCATAGCTCAGCTCTCTTACCAAGCTGAGTTTTCTTATCTTCCCAAAGCGACCCCCTCCTAGAGAAAAGGAGACATCTCCTGTTCAAGCAAAGCATCTAATGATCCAGGCTTTTGCTTCTCAATCGACTCACGATCAAACTCCCTAATTACCAAAATCGCATAATAAGTGATAATTCCCTGCACTCCCACATAAAAGAAAATCAAAGAGAAGACCAACTGACCAGAAATCTCCAGTTTCAAGAGCAATACAATATTGAGCAACATCGCTACCAAACTCGTCAAAAGCCAAAAGATCAGATCAGCTTTTTTCAGATATTTTTTAAACGCTGGCATCCTCACATAAAACACGACAATCCCACACAAAATATTTCGAGCAATCAGCCACGGCAACATCGCCTGCAATCCCTCTCCCACCATCACCAGCGAAATATAGAGCGAAAAATTCACAATCAAGGCGACCGCAAACCTCGAGATCAAAGTAAAAATCTGCATCTTTTTGAGAAAAAAGGCATTCATCACAAACAAACCCATCCCTGTCCAATACCAGACTTGACTTACCCTCTCTCCTTGAAACAAAGGCAATAAAAAACTGACCAAAACCCCCAAGAGGAGAGCCAAATTGAGATACTCGAGCAAATACTGCAAAAACACAGGCAACACCTTCACCTTTTCCAAAAATACTTTCAAAAACTGCAAAGGATCAGACTTTTCCTTGACCAGCAACCTCTCCCCTGCCAAGACTCTTCTCAAGGACACCTCTCTCTTTTTGACAAAAGGCAAGAGCTTCCTCTGATCAGCATAGACCAGCACTGCCAATACCCCAAGATACAAAAGCATATTGAGATTAAGCATAGGAAGCACATCATCATAAATCCCAAATACCATATACATTAGCATCAAAAGTGCCAAAAACCAGAATCCATAATAGTACTCCTCATCCACTACGACCCATTGACTCAACCCATAGTACATCACTCCAAATCCCAGCAACCATACTCCTATCACCTGCCCAATCAAGGGCAACACCGACTCCTCTGATCAGCTCATTACCTGATTGATCGGCAAAAGCATACCAAGCACGAGAAAAGCATACTTAAACAAATGCTTCCCATCCTCATAAGGGAGAAAATAAGACAATCATCGCAATCCCCCAGATACCAACATCAATACCCATAATGCCGCTCCTCCACCAATCCCCATAAAAGTCAAAATCCCAAACAAACCAAAAAACACCAACAAAGCCAAAAGATATAGCCCATACCTCTTGGTCAAAAAACTATGAGAAAGACTGACTTTCATCGCAGAGAAACCCTGAGAAAAAAAGAAGATCAAGAAAAAAAACGGCAACAATCAAAAATACCACAAATCTATCAAAGCAAAAAATGCAATGAACACAGAACATACCAACAAAATAATCACATACGACACCGCTTCTCCTCCTAAAAAAGTAAAATCACCTTGATTCCATACATTAGCCCTACATAACAGGCAGCGATCAGCACCGTCCAAAACCCATACGCAGCTACAGAACTCGGCTTGATCTTAGCATTAAATACCCCTACCAATGCTCCCAATACCGCTACATACATAAACATAATCCCAAACCTCTGTAATGAAAGCTCTATCTTCAAAAGCGGAGCAAACACCGCCAACAGCACCAATTCAAGCAATACAAAGATCGTAAGCACCTCAATTCCCTTAAAAAGCTGTCTACAAAAAAGCAATTTATTCTCCAGAGCAAAGCTAATATCCTTATGCAAATACTGGGTCAATAACTTGAGATACCCAAGTGAAACATACATTGTCTCCTCTCTGGAAAGCTGCGCTCCCAGCGTATACAGCAATTTGGATTTTGCCAATCTTGTCTGCTCTCTAATCACTTCTACATTTGATACCTTGCTCCCAGCCGCAATAGAAAATACCTTGTCTGCAGAGAGTCTTTCTAGCAAAAAATCCTGCGTTGCTACGATCAAATTCATCGTAATATGCAGCTCTTCAATAATCTTATCATAATTGGTAGCAAGTCTGAGCTTGCTGATATTTCCTCTCATATCATCTAGCTTTTTCCTAGTCAGAGGTTCGATTTGATCTCCACCGATTTCAAAAAGCTGATCAATCTGATTGATAATATCATCAATCGCCTGATAGGCTCTCTGCAATTTCTTATCGTTGAAATTAAGATTTAAATCCTGCTGAGCCTGTGCTTTTCTTGCCTGCTCTTGAGCCAAACGCTCAACATGCTGTTCTCTAATACGAGCAATCATCTGCTGAATTTTGACAGGATCCTGAGCAGCCGCTCCAAGATAGTTGGCATCCATTACCTCCAGTCCCAGTTCAATCGCATGCCTCAAAGAATCCTCCAAATCCTCAAATTTAGCAACAATTCTGAGTACTGTCTCCTGATACTTCACCAAAAAATACACACGCCCAAAAGCATCCACCTCTCCTTTATAGATCTCCAATCCCAAAGTTATGACTTTTTGTGCTTCTAGAAAGCTTTTTACTATCGCAATATCATCAGCCTCAATCAATACCTCCAGCGTATAGTTTTTATCTGAAATATCTTTAAGTCCCGTAAGATGAAAAAACATCACATCAAAACATCGGTAAAAACTGGAAAGATTTTTCCCATTCTCCACTTTATATTGAAAAAAAAGAAAAAATCAATATATAGCTGTCCGTTTGTCTTCATTTTCATAACCAAAAAGGAAAAAACATAAAAAAAATCTGATTTTTTTGTCTTTTTGACCCAAAACGGATATAATACAATGATTTTATCCACTACACAAACAAAACGATGCAAACAAACACCGCTCCGATCATCGGCAATTCGATCCTTGATCACTATTTTGATGAGCAAACGATGTCGCTCCACCTCAAAGCTAATAGACCGATTCTGAGAAAAAAGGGGAAACCGTGAGACTGGAAACCAATTGTTGACCCAAATGAAATCATAACTAAGGAAAAATTTCTCGAACTGGTAGATACCCTCTTCAAAGAGGTAGAATCCAGAGAAGATGCCTTCCTTGAAATCAATAGAGACCTCTCAAAAGTCCTCCAAATCGGTCCATACAGAATTGTGATCGTCTACGCTCCTCTCTCCGATGGAATGGAAATGACGGTTGTGAGACCAGTAAAAAAAATGACCATGGAAGAGTACCAGCTCCAGCCAGAACTCCTTGACCTCCTGAGAAACAAATCCAAAGGAATCCTGATTTCGGGAGCCCCTGGTAGCGGAAAATCAACCTTTGCAGGAGCATTGATTGATGTCTATCATCAGGATCATCACATTATCAAAACCATCGAATCTCCAAGAGACTTGATGCTCAATGATGACATCGTGCAGTATAGCTTCACCTATGGTAGCCACGATGAGGTCAGAGATATTCTCCTCCTCTCCAGACCCGACTATACCATCTACGATGAAGTAAGAAATAAACCTGACTTTGAACTCTACAAAGACCTCAGACTGACTGGGATTGGACTTGTAGGAATCATCCATGCGACCAAACCAATCGATAGTATCCAGAGATTCGTAGGAACAATAGAGATGGGAATCATTCCTCAGGTTATTGATACCGTGATCTTTATTGACAAAGGACAAATCTCAGAAGTGCTACAACTTGAATTAACAGCAAAAGTACCAGCAGGGATGATGTCCGAAGAACTCGCAAGACCAGTAATTGTCGTCTCTAGTTTCTTGCAAAAAAGACCACTCTATGAAATCTATACTTTTGGAGAACAAGTCATGGTAATGCCTATCGATACCGATGAAAATGGCAATCCAAAAACACCAACCAAAACCCAAGTAGTCTCACAATATGCCAAAGAAGGTATCCAGAGAAAACTCGCTCAGACTTTGCCATGTGACTTTTTGATCGAGATCAAGGGGAGTGAGCTTGAACTCTTTATCCCTGAGTACTACAAAGGCAAAATCATTGGAAAAGGAGGTACAGCTATCAACGAACTAGAAAAAGAAATCTGACTCAGAATCCATGTCAAAACCTTTAACGAACTCCCACTCCTAGATGCCAAAGTCGATATTGCAGGTGGAAACTCAAAAAATGAACCACTCGTCATCTCACTCCCAGAAGAGTATAGAAACAAAACCATCTGTCTCCTCGTAGATGATGGACTCGTCTATGCCAAGAGCAATTCCCAAGCCAATATTGTGATCAATAATAAACAAAGCATACAGCTCATCAAGAGAAAGGGCTTTGTCATCGTGGATCTCCAAGCCTAAAATAAAAAGAAATAAAAAATCAGACTTTTTTATCTTTATTGCTATGCTATGAACAATTTTAGGTTTACAAAAATTATCGCCGGAGTAAGCCCAACACTCGCAAAAGAAACCGTACTTTCAAAAATCATTAATATGGTAGATGTCTTTAGAATCACACTCTCCAAAGGCTACGATGACAACAATAAAAAATACATCGACACCCTGATGAAACTCGATAATAGCAAAACCATCCTCCTAGAAACCAAGGGGATCGACCTGAGAATCAAAAATACCAGCAATATCCCAGTCAAAAAAGGAGAAAAATGGACACTGGAGTACTCCGAATACGCACAAGAAAGCGATAGTAAAATCTATATTGACTATCCACAGCTTGGAGAATTAGAGGTAGGAACGCTGATTATCTGCCAACAAAGCCAGATCACTTTCAAAGTCCTCTCTACCCACGAAGATATTGCAGAAACTGAAATTGTAGAAGCAAAAAATAAAGAACTGATTCACTTTGATAGAGTCTGGTTTGAGGGACTTGAAGCAGAATTTATGCAAATCACAGAGAGAGACAAAAAAGATATTCTCTGGGGACTTGAATATGGTGCACATGTGATTGGTCTAGCCTGTGCAAGTTCTGCACAACATATCAGCAGCTGTAAAGACTTTCTCGATATGAGCAACGCCAAACATATGAAAGTCTTTGCAAAAATAGAAACCAAAATCTGACTCGATAATCTAAAAGACATCACTGAAGCTGCAGATGGAATCATTTTAGTACCAGATGAAATTCCATCCATTGAAAGTCCAGCACAACTACTCAAGATAATAGAGAATGTCAAAAAAATGGGGAAACCACTCCTCCTCTCTTTTACCAAAACAGAGTATGGAAAGACATTTCAAAAAGACTTTGAGTCCCTCACTCAAGAGATCAAAAACCAAGGAATCGATGGTATGATGCTCGAAACCTTCATCATCGAAGATGAGGTCTTTCCTGCTATCGAACATACTGGTAGCATCCTCAACAGCTTAGAACAAAAACTCCAAGCCAAACCATTAAAAAGATTTGAGCAAGAGGGAGACTTTGAAGTAAGAGATTATATTATCTATAATGGATTTAGAAGTGCACAAGAGCTCAACATCAGAGCGATCATCTGCTTTACAGAAAACGGATATACCGCATCCAGACTTGCCTCGCTTATGCCAAATATCCCAATCATTACCTTTACACAATCCACGGATACCTATAGATACCTCAGCCTCGTATGGGGAGTGAAAGGCTACAAAATCTCACAATCCTTCAACTACGAAAACCTCAAAAGAATCGGGAAAGAAATGATCAGAATCATCTTTAAAGGAAATATCTCTCTAGATGATAAAATCCTCATCATCCAAGCCAATGAACTCCTCAAAAGTGATAAATCTGATATGATCAATGGAACCGAAATCTACAACTTCAAAAATATCTAAAACAAACTGAAACATCTCAATACACTCACAACAAACTAAACACAACAGCTCCCAGCACGAGCAAATTCCATAGGTTCCCGCAAAAGCAAGACTAAACTCCAGCGAACGACCTCGGAGCCCACGAAGTGGGAAGGAGGGAGCTTCCGTAAGGAGTCCGTGATAGACAAGTTTACTAACTTGCCCTGCTGGGAGTAGCGTTTTTTGTTACTTTTTGGGGCAATGCCAAAAAGTAAATGAAGGTAAATTGAGAGATTCAAACTACAAAATATCTAGCAAAGGGAGCAATCAAGCTCCTTTTTTTATCTCATCAATCAACCCCAGACCTCATATTTTCCTAGCAGAAAGTTGCAAAAAAGAAAATTCTGACTATACTTAAGATGAGTTTATCTTTCCTCATAATCCAATGAAAACAATCATAGTACTCATCACCACCCTCATCATCAGCACTATTGTACTCCTTTCTCCCACTTTTGCCAATCAGGGATTAAAACCCTTACCAGACCCTAATAAACATCTAGATACTATACTCACTACGAGTGGAGAAATGATTATCCCTCCTCTCTCAGAAAAAGGGGCTATGAGGGATGGTACCTTGGATATCTTCCATCATACCTCAGGACACAAAATCAATAATATCATCAGCACCAACGAAGCTATCACAGATCAAACCTCAGCTACCAATAAAGTACTCGACCTGATCAAAAGACTGATCAATTTCGCACTTGGACTCGCAAGTTTGATCTCACTCATCATCCTGATTCGAGCTGGTATCCAAATGCTGACTGCAGCAGGAGATGATAGTAAATTCAATGCTGGAAAAGTTGCTCTCGGAAAAGTGAGCAAAGCACTGCTCGGTATCGCAGTAAGCTGGATGATTATTAGCGGAATCTTTTGGCTCATATCCCAAATAAGCTAGCTCTAACTCCCTTTTATGTCTCACCACTCTAGCAATGCAAAAAAAAATCAAAAATCTGATCCTAACAGCGATCAGCTTCCTATGAGGCTACCTCCTGATCACAGCAAGCCCCCTCTCTGCACAAGGAAATACAAATACTTTCCACTACGAAATTCCTAGCACATCTATCAGCAACTCCAATCCTGATACTTTGATAGATAAGACTACCAATATTGGGGATGTTATTACTACAAATGCTGTTAAACCAGAAGATGGACTTCTCCAAAGGATTATGCAAATTTTTTGACTTGAGAATACGGACTATACTGGCAATCAGAAAGCCCTCCACTATATCAAAAAACTTCTCAATTATGCACTAGGATTTGTGAGCTTTATTGCCTTTGTACTGGTACTGTATGCCTTTTATATGATGCTGGTTTGAGATGGAGAAAAAGGCTGGGCAAAAGTCAAATCGACCCTCAAAGGTGTTGCCATCGCGATCATTGTAATGTCACTCGCATGGCTCATTGTAAGTATGCTGTTCTGGATCTACGAATCACAGGCAATCCCCAAATAAATTCAGACTTTTTACTTTTTTAGGAGATGAGCAAGATGCTCTTTGATAATCTACAAAACAAACAAATCCAAAAAGGCAAACAAGAATCTCAGTTCAATACTGAATCTATGCTACCAATCTCAGAAATCAAAGAAGGATATTGCATTCTCAAAGACGGTGGTATTAGAGCCATCCTCAAAGCTGAAGGCATCAACCTTGATTTGAAAAATTTTGATGAAATTCAAACAATTCTAGAACAATACAAAAGATTTTTGAATAGTCTGGAATTTCCTTTACAGTTTCTCGTAAGGAATACCTATCTGGATCTCAGAGAATATCTCAACTATATCTCAACTAATGTAGAAGCTTTAGATCCCTGAGCACTCAAGCATCAGGGACAACAGTATATCAACTTTCTAGAAGACATCAATCTCAGACAAGGACTCATCTTTATCAAAGAATTTTATGTCGTGATCCCCTACTACGAGCAAAGCGACTCCGATCAAGTCAAAAAACCACGACGAAGCAAATTTATCGAGACATTAAATAGTAAGGATGATGTCGAGACGATTGTCTCCAGATACAGGAGCTTTGTCAAAGGACAAAAAATGCTCAATACCAGGATCGCTCTGATTCAAGAAGGATTGGCAGGCATGGGGATCAAAACACATCAACTCTCTACCAAAGAGGTCATCTCACTCCTCTTCTCAATCTATAATCCACTCCTAGACTCTTCTCAATCACAACTCGAAAAGTAAGAAAAAAAGAGGAAGAAAGCTGACTCCATTCCTCTTTTTTTGTTGCTTGAAAATACGATCAATAAAATAATCAGATTAACCCTCTCACTCATAAAAAGGATGAACAGCAAGATACTGATCAGACAAAGCAACTATAGAACCACTATAGCGATAATAATACGAATAGCCCTCTTTCAAAATAAACCTATTAGCGATACCTTCATGAAAATGATACACTACTACAATACCACTCCCTAAAAAACCTGACTCCCCCTGAGCAATTGCAGAGCTATCAAACCCCATTTCACTCAGCCACTCATCTACTTTCAAAGGTTTATCATAAGGGATATATTCAATAAACTCATCTGCAAAATCAGCCTCCTCATCGCTATAATACTGCACCATCTCTTTATCTTGAGCATAAACACTTGCAATTGTATCCCAATCATAATCCCAGAGTCCCTCTTTTTTAATCAAAGGAAAATCATAGATACGGATCGTATTTCCTGAAAGATAATACCTCGGAATCAGCATAGGATCAAAAAAACTTGAATCCAGTTGAGGTCGACAATCCGCTCGTATCGGCTCTACAAACTTCAACTTAAGATTTTTTGCAAAATACTGTTTTTCAAATCAATGGAAATACTGAGTTGGAATAACAGGTCAATCGCCAGGACAACCAAACTCATCGGTAGAGAATGTTTTAGGTACGAGCGTCAATTCCAATGCCTCATTCCCAGGAGACTGTGCACAGCCCTGCAAAACAGCACAGAGAAAGAGAAACGTAAAGAGCTTCCTTAGCATCATAGTAAAACAACGCATATAAAATAAATAATCATAAGATACAAAAAAGCAGGACGCTAACCCTCATCATCTCTAAAATCCACCTCATACGCAATCTCTGCATCCCAACCAATACTACGCACTTCTACATCAAAACTCACATCATCATCCAATCTCCCAAACAAAGGCAAAAAGTCACTCCTCTCAATTGTCAAGTTTTCTCATGCTTTGAGTAGATAATACTGATCAGCATACTCCTTACCACTCACGCATTTGCCTAGAGCAATCATCTGTGGCGTACAAGTCACATCTGCTCCATGAAGCTTGATCTCTACATCCCCACGCTTTGCAACAATGCTTGTCTGGGAGTTTCTCGTATTGCCTCCAAACTCAAGCATTGAAATAACCAAATGATTATCATAGGCAATGTGTACCTGTTCCTGGCTTAGTACTCCAGTTCCCCATTGGAATCTTCCAGCCTTTTCGCCAAAATAAGCATTCTGTTGCTCACAATAATGAGTATCACGATAGCCCTTAGCTCCACAAGAGAGATAGATCGGATTAGCCATAGTCATATACCAATCACGCTTTTCTTGAGCAGAATAACGTTTTGGAAGTTCTGGGCTAGGATTTTTTATACAGCCTCCCAACAATAAGAGGAGGAAAGCTCAGAAAATTAAGGAAGTTTTTTTCATCATCAATATAGAAAAAATAAAAATAAATCACAAAAACCTACTTCTTCCTACACACACGCTTCCTAATTCAAGCAGAACGCTCTTTTTGCTCAACAGCAGGAGAAACTGAAGAAGGAGACTTTTTAACTGATTTTCTAGGCTGATCGTGGAGAGCTGAGTCAGACTTTTTAGCTTTTTTTGGAGCAGAGGGAGCCTTTACAGCTCAAGATGAGCGCTTAACAAACTGCTTAAGTTTGACATCTGCCAGCTGAGAAAGATTGAAACACAACTCAGCCAACAAATATAAGGTATGCCAACTCATCAATTTCTCCAGCTCCATACCTGGTCTAAACTTGGAAAAATCCAATACCAAATGTATACCATAGTCCTTACTCCCCTGCCATTGAGCAATATACTTAGCATAGACAAAATCCAACTCAATCTGTGCCGAACCTTTAAGTTTGTTGATCCTTTGCTGCTTAGGAGAGAGAATATAGTCCTTTTGAATATCATAATCCTCCTGCTTGAGATGCAGTCCAGAACTCGTAGAATGATTTAACACATTTCTCAAAAATCTGATCGTCTGCTCAAAAGGGAAATACTGATCCTGAAGCGTAGTTTTGAGAAAATCACGAAAATCCTGATGAGTTTCGATCAACTCCCTCACAATAGAAAAAATCCCTCTAAATGCACTAATTTCTGTCAAATAACCATACACATTCCTCCTATCTGGATGCTTGTGGAGAGAATGAAGTAAATTTTTCAGCAAACGCTCCTTAAGCATAAAAGAGCTATGTTCTCAAGTCTTGAGGGGATAGTCCATAGCAAGCTCAGAAAGGTCATTATGCACAACCACCTGTTCCATAAATTTCCCCAACGCCAAAAAATGATAATACCCCTGAATCAACTTCAACATCACACTCCCCTTTACACAACTAAAACTACGGCACCTGCACCGTAAAGACCACCGTATGCGACTGCGGATTCTCCTCAACACGAGCCAAATAAGTCAAACCCTGAGCAAAATCAGTCTGAAAGCGCCTTACCCCAGATACCTCTCCACTGATCTCACCAATCCTCCAACCAAAAGGCAGATAAATCAATTCTCTCGTCGACCATCGTTGCTGAGGAGCATTGGGATCAGCAGTTTGTTTCTGCAAAACCAAAATATATTTTTCTCTATCTGTCATCTTGATACGATATTTTTTTTGGAGAGCCAGCATCGCATCCTGATAAGTCTTTGGCACATCAAAAGTATAATGAATACTTACCTTGTATCTCCCCGTTTGCAACTCGGAAATATCAAGCTTATCTAAATCCGTAGACAAAACGACCATTCAATCACTATTCTGAATTTCTACCTGCTTTTTGAGAAATCCATCAGACTTATTATAAGCAGTATTGATATTCCAAAAGTACAAAAAATCTGAATCATACACCGTAGTCAGATCATAGCGATCCAAAAAATCCCACATCTGACCTGAAACATTGGACAGATAGATATTGACATATCCTCTATGCAAGAGATGTTGCACATTGTTCACCCCAGCACGTACCAGTCATACAACATTTTGCTTGAGATACTGCTGCAAATCTTGAATATAAAGCTCTTTTTTATTGCTACGATTTTCCCCCCTAATAAGGTCGATATTTGCGTTGATAAACTGCCACTCCCACGCCTTACTACGAAAGGAAGGCAAAAGATAGCTGATCAATTCCGAATCTAGGAAAATCACACCTTTGATATTTTTTTGAAAAAGCCTACCCCATTCCTCAGCTTTGAATAACTTTTCCTTTCTCTCAGGATCAAACTCGGTATGAAAAATTTTTTCGTACAAAAGCTTCAGATTTTTTCCATCTTTATCGGTAAATCCAAATTTGTTTCCAGCAATAAATCCAACAGTATTCCCTCAGCTCTCATCCCCACTATTGCTACCCAAAACCTCTGCCATCCAGGCAGGCAACTGCATACGAGTCTCTGGTGCGATATAGTCTGGCAAATACGAATCCACCACCTGCAAATCTACAATATGACCACCAGAAAGCCCGACAAAAGCAAAAGAACCAAAAAATCCTCCATTCGGACGTGCTTCATTACTATTTTGAAGTGGGACTAAATAATTAAAACGCTGCTCTTTTCACAATAAACTCAAAATCTCATCTCTCAGCTCCCAAGCATCATCCAACATAGCAAAAATCCTCTCATAATTACCAAAGCCCCTATCAACCAAATATTGCTTGTGAGATCTTGCATACTCTCGAAGCTGAAAAATCTCCTTCTCTTGAGTTTGTAAAACATTTGCTCCTGCTCAATACGCTTTCATAATAGTATCAAGCGTTAAAAGTTGCTTAGAAAGCTCTGGATCAATAACCCAAAACAAAAAAGAAAGCTGATCCAAATCCTGAAAAATATCAATTGTATTGTTAGCAAAGAGCCACCCTGTCAACCTCGCATACAAGGCAAAAAAACTAAAACTCAACACCAAAATCCCAACATACGCCAAACGCAGGAGCCATAATGCACGCGGTCTTGAAGATCAGGACTGCACTTTACCTATACCAATCTTTTTCATCCACAAGACGAGGAGATAAACACCCTGAGCATAGGATTTTCTCAAAAAAATGCAAGAGAGAATCAAGACACTTGAACCCCTCCCAATACAACAAAGAGCATAGATGCAAATAAGAACTCATATCTATCCTAATCAAAACCAACAAAATCCAACACCACATTATTGGATTTAGGATGATGTCCAATCATAATCTGCTGATATTTTGAGGCAAGTAGAGCTTCTCTATGTCCCATCGTACTTTCCATCCACGCGTCTACAATCTGCCTCACCGTTACCCCTGGAGGAACTGTAGAAAGATTTTCCCCAGCACTGATAAAAAATATCTTAGTATCCATCATCCTATCAAAAATTGATCTCCCCTTAGCATCAAAATGATCATTCCAGTCAAGCTCCTTATCCTCACCACTCTCAGACAAATATTTAGAATGCTCCTGTGCTAAAGGCAGATCTAGCAATTGAAAAGGAGCCAATTTATGCTCTTTTCTAATACTATTGATATAGTCAAGCATAATGGTCTGAAGCTCAGAAAGCGATAAACTATGCACCTCACGATCCCACAATACCTGTGACTGTCTCATCGCACTATCCAAAAAATTTACAGCCAGTGCATCATTGACCTGCTGATCTACACGAAGTTTTTGCTCCTGAAAATAAGTATGGCTATCCGCTTTCATCTCTGCATTCATCTTCTGATGCCCACCGAGCAAACTCGAGGAAATCATCAGAGGTAAAATTTTTTTGTACATAGTAAAAATAAAAAGTAAACACCCCTAATTGTACAGATTTGAGCAAATTTGTCAACTTTCCAAAACCAAAAGAAAAATCTGATTTTTTTGACTTTTACAATCTTTTCCAATATACTTAAGATAGACTTTATTCAACCTCATCACAATGACCAAAAAAGACTACCTCTTGAGAGTACTGCAAATCCTCGACCAAGATACCCTTCCCATCAAGGAACCATTACAATTGCTCCTTAGCCAAGACCAAGTCCCTGATGAGCTCATTGAAGTCTTTGTCACGATTTTTGCAGAAGCCATCAAAACTACTAATGATGAAGTAAAAAAAGCACAGTTAAAAAAAGGAATACATATTCTTGAGCAACTCAAAGCCAAAGAAGCTCAGCAAAAAGCAAGTGAACAAGCTAGCCTTGCAAATATTGAAGAACTCATTGACGCCCTATAATTTAACTCTTAATCCGATACAATGCCAGAGAATCAAACAGATATAAAAAAATATCTTGACCTAAAAGAGGGGGAACAAAAATCGCTGATCGATCCTCAAGAACTCAAAGAACTTGATCAAGTCATAAAAGCAAGTCCTGAAAAACAACAAGAAACAGCTAACAAGATTAAAGAACAAGTATTACAATATACTAATATGCATGCGATTATAGGCTGAATTAGAGACTTTGGGAAAAGTGAACAAGGAATAAAACTTTTAACAGACACAAGTAAACTAGAAAATAAAGCTACTATAGATGCCTATCTGAGAGTATTACAATTTTTTGAACAAAGCTTTCCAAATGATCTTAAAAGCTTAGAACAAAATATACCAGAACTCAAGATGACAATGAAAACACTAAAAACAATGGCACAAAGCAACCAAAAAAGCTTTCTAGAGGCACAACAAGCATTTGAAAAGGAAATTGATTACCAAAAACATCAAAAAAGCATCCAAGAAATTTTAGGAGCTGAACTCAATAATTTTACTGTCCTCAAATCATATGAAAATATAAAAAATATCTTTACCACCTTTCTAGATCAGTACAATAATTATGCAGATACTCCCTTAACTATTGAAAACTTTTCAACTGAAATCCTCAAAGCCTCTCCCGCACAAAAAGAGAGATTTGCAACCTATCTTGCCACCGTACTTTCATCATCAGGAGGGGATGAGAAATTAGGACAATTTAACCTTCTAGGAAAATGGAAAGGGCTTAAAGGAAAAGAAGGTACAATCAAGCTCAGAAACTATATTTTTTGAAAACTCTTCCCAAACTGAAAGATTCCACTACTAAAAGATTGGAATGGGGTAATAGTTGGAGATAAAAGTCACAGTACATGATTGTACCCATGACATCAACTCTCCGATGATCCTCGTGCAGCGCAAACAGGAGGCTATGAATATCCAAGAGAGAAGTCCAATATCAGTAAAAAACGAATTCAACGAGAAAAAGGAGAGGAACCTTTGAATCTTGCTTTTCTCGCAAATGGAGTGGATGACTTTTGAGTAAAAATCAATATCAACCTCTGAAAAAACAAACAAGGAGAAGAAGTTATTATCCAAGGACAAACACGCGGAAATTGGGAGAAAAGAGGAGATACATGGATACAAAAAGAAAAAAGCAGTCAAGCAAACATCATTGACTTTCAAAAACAATTACCTAAGGGAATAGCACTTCAAAACTGAGAACTGATCATTGACCAAAAATTATTTGAAAAAAACTGACCTATTGAAATACAAATTGAATCACAAGGGAATGAGGCTATCAACAAAACCAGTTGGAAAGATGAAACCATGGTCAGTATTTTTTCTAGCTCTCCACTCCTCCCTGAGAAACCAAAAAATGTCAACGCAGAAGGAAACTCCGAGCTTTTTGATGAAGGAGGATATGAACCAAATAAAGACTTTACAAAAGAAATCCAAAACATCAAAGACCTTCTCCAACAAAGAGTAGCAGATGGCGGAAGGTTACCAATCGATATTGGTGCAGAAACCAGTGATACCAGAGTAACAGAACATCTCCAACAAAAACTCGCTACAGATCTACCAAAACTCCAAAAGACACTAACGGATACCATCCACACTAAATTTCAAAATCCGCAAGAAGCAACGAGCTATCTCACAAATATCCAAGCACAAATCCTTGCTCCAAATCTCATTAAAGACAATTTTAACGGAGACCAGGCAAACTATATGCTTGCACTAGCAAGACTTTATGGCATGATCAACACCTTTATCCAAGATCTCTCAGCTGAAGATATCAAAAAAGTACAATTTAATGTCACTGCATTCAAAAAGAATATCGGTCAAGAAAAAGGCACCAGAAAAAGCTTCTTTAGTCCAAAAAAAATATAAACACCCTAGACAAAAAAATATCACTAAAAGCCAAGTCCAGCTTGTGCTTTTTAGTAAAATAAAAAAAAATCTTTCTCTAAAAAAACAAATCAAAAAAATCTCACTTGATCTCTCCCAGCCTTTCACTATAAAAAATCAGACTTTTATTTTTTTTAAGCAACAAAAAACTGATGAAAAGACTCGTTCTCATCCGCCACGGAGAAAGCACTCGAAACCAAGAAAACAGATTCACTGGGCGAACTGATGTTGATCTAACTGAGAAAGGGATCACTGAAGCACTCGAAGCTGGAAAACTCCTGAAAGCTGAAAACTTCCACTTCAAAAAAGCCTTTACCTCTTATCTCAAAAGAGCGGTCAAAACCTTAAATGGCATTTTGGATACCATGGACTTAGACTGGATTCCTGTAGAAAAATCACGAAGACTCAACGAAAAACACTACGGAATGCTCCAAGGACTCAACAAAGCAGAAACCGCAGAGAAATATGGAGATGAACAGGTTTTGCTCTGGAGAAGAAGTTATGATGTCCCGCCTACTCCGCTTGCACAGGATGATCCTCGCGCCCCACATCAAGATCCGCGTTATGCAGAAGTTGCAGAAGCCGATTTGCCACTCACTGAATCCCTCAAAGACTGCGTTGCCAGAGCTTTACCCTATTTGCAAGAAGTGATTCTACCTGCAGTGGCAAAAGAAGGAGAAATCCTGGTTTCTGCCCATGGAAATAGCCTCAGAGGCATCATCAAAGTCCTCAAAAATATGTCAGATGAAGCAATCCTCAAGCTCAATCTCCCAAATGCAATGCCCTATGTTTTTGAATTTGATGAGAATATGCAGTTGATAAAAGATTATTTTCTCGGAGATCCTGAGGAAATCCAAAAACTCATGGATGCCGTGGCAAACCAAGGAAAAGGGAAGTAAAATGCAGACTTCCTTTTTTTATTAACAATAAAAGATTTATTCATCATCCCCAAAAAAAATGGCTCACCCCATTGAATATTGGTTCCTCATCGTACTGGTTTTGAATCTCTTCCATGAGATCGAAGAAGTACGAACTTATGCCTCATGGAGAAAAAAACAGCTCTCCATAGGTCAACATAGGATAAAAACAATCCTTACACAAATCACACCAAGAAAAATGATGCTTCTAATCCTTTTACAACTTGTACTTTTTACTGGAATATTTCTTTATTATCGATGAGAAGAAGCTTTTTATCCTTTTTTATTTGGAATTAGCTTATGGTATTATCTACATTTTTTTATCCATATCATACAATCACTCCTCTTCAAAAGACACATCCCAGGCATATATAGCAGTATTTTTTGAATTATTACTTGAGCTTTTTATATTAATCACTATCTTTATATTGCATGGAGTCATACTTTGCAATTTTTAACCAGCCTTTTTATTACTTTTCTTTTTTATTGCTTACTTTGGCTCTACTTTTTCCTTACCCCTAGAGAAAGTTATGCTACCAAAACATAAAATCATAAAAATGCAGACTTCCTTTTTTAGTTCACAAAGCAAATATGATCAGGAAAACAATAAAACTTACAGCTGAAGAATACGAACAAATTCGCCACGCTATTCAAAAAAATTGACTCTCAGACTATGGACTTCAGCAAGAAGATTGTATCGCCTATTTCCACAAAGATCAGCTCCTTGGCTATGTAAGAATTTTTGAAATCGAACACCATAAATCTGAACTTTCCTCTCTTTTTGTAGCTCCCCAATATAGAAATCAGGGCTATGCTCGCCAACTCATCCAAGATGCCATACATAGCAAACTCAAAGCAGGATACGAACTCTACCTTGCCTGCAAAGAGGAGCTCTATGAGTTTTACAAAAAACTTGGATTCGTAAAAATAACCAGCTCTATCCCCGAAAAACTCCTCGGCACCCTCCAACGAGCTAAAGAACACCACAAAACTATGCTCATTATGAAAAGGAGAGAAAAACCTGAATCCCTCTCCCCATCAAAACATGAAAAAAAGAGGATAAAAATCCCCTCTTAATTACCATCCGAGGTAGAGACCTCAGCATCAGCAGGGACATCCTGCTCTCCTTCATCAGAAAGACTATGCTCATCAGCTGTTTGATGAGCCTGATCATAAAAGACCAAAGATTCATAGCCTAGGACTTCATCTCCACAAGGAGCATCATCTAAAATTGGATCATAATAACTCATAACCTACTATTTTTGTTAAGATAACAAGAGTATACTTTTTTCTGAGGGAAATATCAAGCCTAAAAGCGAAAAAATACAACACTTTTACTCCCTATACCACGATCCCTATGGCAAAACTCTACTTTAGATACGGCGCAATGAATGCTGGAAAATCAACCGCACTTATCCAAGTGGCCTACAATTACCAAGAAAGAGGGATGCAGACACTGCTCCTCAAACCCCAATCTGATACCAAAGCAGGCAAACATATTAGCTCGAGAATTGGACTCCAAAGAGCTATTGACTATCGAATACATCCACAAGACCAGCTTCTAAAACTGCTTGAAAACTACCATACAAAAGCGAACAAACCTGCCTGTATCCTTGTAGACGAAGTACAATTTTTGGAACCAAACCAAATCGATGAACTCTTTGAAATTGCTGCCCTACGAGATATTCCTGTCATCTGCTATGGACTCAGAACCGATTTTCAACTCCAAAGCTTCCCAGCCAGTGCCAGACTCCTCGCCCTTGCCCACAGCATCGAAGAACTCAAAACCATCTGTCGCTGCGGAAAAAAAGCTACCTGCAATCTTAGACTCCTCGATGGACAAGCAATCTTTGAAGGAGAACAGGTAGCAATTGATGGAACTGGAGCTATCAACTATGAATCCGTATGTAGTCGCTGCTATTTCAAACTCAAAAAAGGAGAAATCTGAATCCCTCCCTCAGAAAACCAAGCATAATCAAACCACTACCCCTACAGACCATCCACCACAAACAATGAGTACAACATACTACTGAAAAAACATAACAATTAAATCCCCTCAACAATTTCTACTCCTTCAAGATCACGCAACCCTCCTGCATTGATCAGATTTTTAAATCCTCTTTCCTCCAAAAAACGAATTACTTCACTAGCACGGCGACCAGAACGGCAATATACATACACCGGCTGATCCTGAGGAATCTCTTCATAGTTTCCAGCTAAAATATCGCCCATTTTGAGATGCAAGGCCCCCTTTACATGCCCAGCAAGCCATTCCTCATCTTCACGCACATCAAGATACAACTTTTGCTCCTGAAAAGAAGAATCCTGAACACAAGAAAAAGAAAACACAGTACACGAAGAATATAAATACCACCCTCACAATCATAGTACACTCAAAACTCCCAAAACAACAAAAACTAAGGATTGTTTTTTCATCAGTATAGCAACAAAATAAATAGCCACATTTTAGCAGATCAGGAGGAAAATGCAAGAATAATCGAAGTATTTTCTATGATGCTTTCATTTGCAAAAAGTGATCAAAAACTTATAAAGTTCCTAGTTTATATCATCCTCTTCAACAATGCCAAAATTTAACGATTTTGATCTAAAAAAATGGAAAGATATTTCTCTTAATACGGATAGTTTGCGAATTATTCCTGAAAGAAAAAAATGAGGAAAACACTCTAATTTTTATCATTGAAATTTTGTTCCCCAAATCCCTAATGAATTCATCCAAAGATATACGAAAAAGGGAGATTGGGTATTTGATCCTTTTCTCTGAGGTGGAACAACAGCAATAGAATGTGAAGAATTAGGGAGAAATATTATAGGAATTGATATTCAAAAAAAGTTAATAGATAGAACTAATGAACTCATAACAGATAAAATAAAAAAATATTTTCTTGTTTGAGATAGTAGCAGTCAAAAAACAAAAGAAGTTATTCAAGCCTATTTAGCCAAAGAAGAAAACGAAGGATTCTCTCTTTCAATTCTTCATCCTCCTTATGCAGATATAATAAAATTTAGTGATCAAAAAGAAGATTTATCTAATTGCAAATCAGTTGAAGATTTCTATACTCAGTTTTGAAAGGTTCTTAAAAATACTTTTGAACTTACAAAAAAATGAGGCTATATGATCCTTGTTATCTGAGATAAGTATCAAAATGGAGAGTGGATTCCTTTAGGATTTGGGTGTATGCAAAAAGCAATTGAAGTTTGATTTAAATTAAAATCTATTATTATAAAAAATATGGAAGGAAATAGAGGTAAGTTGTGAAGTGGATGAATTTGGAGATATAGAGCTTTGAGCAGTGATTATTTTATTTTTAAGCATGAGTATATTTTAGTTTTTAAGAGGTAGAGGATGGGAGAAAAATTACTCAAAAAGTTTAGTATATTATCTTTAATGCTAGGATGGATAGGAGTACTGCTAGTATTTATTGATATTTTTTATCCTTTAAATGAAAAAGGGTTAAATAAGGACTTCTACATCATTATAGGGATTTTGCTATCACTTTGATTTTTTGGTATAGAAATCATAATCTTTCTAAAAAATAAAATAGAAAATTACCTTAATGACTTGAATATTAGTGACATGGTAAAAAACCATATCCACAAAGGATTAGAAAAAAATATAGGTACACTATTAGAGAATGAAAATATCATAAAAGAGATAGCAAGAAATGAGATGTTTATCGAAAGAATATCTGGAGCAATTGCTTTAGCGGACAGTTCTGAAAATTGAAACTCACTAGAGAACAATCTTGAAAATCGAAATTCACTCATAGAACAAGCAATTTGAAAACTAAATACAAATAATAAAAGCTTCTCGTTAGATGACCTATACAATGAAATAAAAGATACTATCCAAACAAAATATCCAAATAATATAAATCCCAAAGCAACTTTAAGAGGAATCTTTTATAGAGATTTTTTAGATACAAAAAAAGTGATAAGAAAAGAAAGATGAAAATATATACTTAGCGAGCAAAATAACTACCTATAGTCTGTAGATTTATAGTCATCATTATTTATCATCATATTAAATGATGACTTTTTTTATTTCTATAATTTTCAAATGAATATCAGAAAAAGCTTTTGATTAAAAATTAGAACACTTAGGAAACAACAACACCTTTCTCAAGAAAAACTTGCTGAGAAATGTAAACTACATAGAACCTACATTGGCATCATTGAAAGAGGGGAAAAAAATATTTGCTTAGAAAATATTGAAATTCTAGCAAAGGCTTTGTGAGTAAAAGTTAAAGATTTATTTTCCGAATAAGATGTAATGACTCCAGAAGAAAAAATTCAAATTTATGAAATTCTAACAAATAATAGCTTTAATATCACAATGAAATTGAAAGAAATACTAAGGATTTTTCCAAATTATTTAAGGCATCCTGCTGAGAAAAAAACTATTTATGAAAAAATAGAAGGGATATTTCATGATGGATTAGGAACATACTTCGAATTATTAGTATATGATTGTACAGTTAAATACTACCATCTTGCCCAAGAACTCAGTGATAAAACAGAAGTCATAAAAAAACTGCAACTTGGCATTGATCTTTATTCAATCTTTTTTAAGAATAATGAGTATAAGAAAAACTATGCTCAAGAAAAGAAAAATATAGAACTAGGAGCAGAAAAGGCAATGGAAAAAATAATAAGTTTAATTCAGAATAAAACAGTAACGTCTGTTCGCTCTTCAGCACAAGACTTTAGAAATGGCAATGCAAGAGATATTGTAATTACTTTAACATCTTGAGAAGAAGTAAACTTTAGTCTTAAAACAGATAAGTCTTGAAAAGTTGCTATTTCAGAAGGACAAACTCCACTGATTCAAGAAAAAGTATATAAAAGATACTTTAACCTAAACGATCAAGATTTTAACAATTTAAAAAGAGAGCTTTTTTGATCTCAAGATATTGAGCAAATCAAATCAAACTATCAAAATATAGCACATTTAACACAAAGAATCTTTATACAACAGCTTGGACTACAAGGAGCAGAAGTAAATAATATGGGAAAAGGTAAAATTACTAATATAAAAAATTTAAAATACCTCTTAAAGCAACTAAAATTTTATGAAAGATCTTCAGATGGATCAATTCTTATAGGGGTTGATAGATTAACAGGTGCATTACTTCCAAATACGATATTAGATGAAATAGATTTAAATAATATAAACTTAAATGATTTTTCCTTTTTACCTGCTCGTTCTAGAAAACCCAACTGATATGGAACAGAACCATGAATTAAGTTTAAAAATCAGACTTTTGTATCTTTTCAAACCAAACATCAGAGATGAAAACATAGTAGTCAAAGATTTGGAGACATTACAATTAGGTTAAAAATCTCTTGAAATTAACACCATTTTGAATACTATAAATATCAATTCACATTATTTCTAGATTTATAATCATGAACTATATTTGATCAAAAAAATCGCTCCTAGAATTTTTGGAACAATCTATCTCAAAGATCGTAAAAAATAAGAACTATACTTTTTCTGATCTGTTCGCCTGAACAGGAATCGTTGGCAGGTATTTCAAAGCAAAGGGACACAAGGTAATTGCTAACGATCTTCAGTATTATAGCTATGTCCTCAATAAAAACTATATCGGCAATCATAGCGATCTTTATTTTTCAAATCTAACAAAAGAAATCCCAGCACTTTTACTAGGAACAATAGAAACATATAAACATATCGTACTTGAATATTTAGATGCTTTGCCAGGGAAAAAAGGCTTTATATATTGCAATTACTCACAGGAGGGTACTCAAGAACAGGAATTTAAAAGATGCTATTTTTCTGATGAAAATGCACAAAAATGCGATGCAATCAGAGAAAAAATAGAAAACTGGTACACTAGTAAAAAAATCAATGAAAATGAATATTTTTTCCTTTTAGCAAGCTTACTAGAAAGTATTGATAAAGTTGCGAATACTGCTTCAGTATATGGTGCTTTTCTCAAAAAACTCAAAAAATCTGCTCAAAAAGCGATGAAACTTACTCCAGCAGAGTTTCAACTCAATCATCATGAGCATACCGTATATAATCAAGATATTAACGAACTGATTAAACATACTCAACATGAGGTAGTATATCTTGATCCTCCTTACAATGCGAGACAATATAGTTCAAATTATCATATTTTAGAAACAATTGCAAAATATGATTACCCCACAATCAAAGGAAAAACAGGAATGAGAGATACCAGCAATCAAAAATCTAAATATTGCAGTAAAAATGCAGTAAAAAGAGCATTTTCTGAACTTATTAGAAATGTCAAAGCAAAATATATTTTTCTGAGTTATAATGATGAAGGATTGATGAGTCTAGAGGATATTAAAGAAATTATGGAGACAAAAGGTGAATACTGATTTTTCACTCAAGAATATCCTAGATTTAAAGCAGACAAAGATCACAACAGATCCTACAAAAAAGATAAGGTAACTGAATACCTACATTATGTGATTGTAAAAAATTAGCCTTCCAGTTGCAAATTCTCCAAAAAAAACTATACTTGTGCTGTTGCAGTTTCTCATCATGCAGATGGATTAAAACGCACTAAAGGACTAGAGAACTCAAATCAGAAGTTCATAAAAAAGAAAAATCAGACTTTTATTGCCTTTTAATCTAAATGCAAACAATGCTGAGAAAGTGCGATCACTTTTATTTTTCGCGAACAAAAAAATGGTTGTACAAAAACAATTTGAAACCACTCGCCAATCGATGAACTGGCACGGAAAAGAAATCTCACTTGAAACCTGAAAACTCGCTGTCCAAGCTGATGCGAGTATCAGAATGCAGATGGGAGAAAATGTAATGCTTTATTCTACGGTGATGGAGAAAAATCCTAGAGAAGGAATGGATTTTCTCCCACTGATGATTGATATGAGAGAAAGCTTTGCAGCTGCTGGGAGAATCGGGGGCGCAGTCTATAGAAGAAGAGAAGGAAGACCTTCTGATCAAGCGATTCTCAACGCAAGACTCACGGATAGAGCGCTCAGACCGATGTTTCCAAAGGGAATGATCAATGATATTGTCGTTTCGATCACGCCACTTGCGCTCGATCACGAGATGCCACTTGGAGTAATGCATATTATCGGAGCTTCGCTTTCGATCCTCGCGGCTGGGATTCCATTTGATGGACCAGTTGGTGCAGCACAGATCGGATATGTGAACTGAGAATTTATCA
>JAUMYK010000053.1 GCA_030528665.1 bacterium | reverse complement strand
TGGAAAATTTTTCACGATTTCTCCACTCAGGCTCCAAGGAATTTGACTGAAAAGATGCTCTTCCCCTATGGTAATGAGCAATATGCTGAGCGTGGAGAAGGGGTTTATCTCTGCAAGATGGGTGATGGTATCTGGCAGTCAGGAGTACGACAAGCAGAGTGAAGGCTCGTATTGGAGATCAAACCAATTACTGACTTTAGTTTTGCAAAAGAAGGATGTAGAAAATATTATGAGGGCGATCTTGCCCCTCAGGAGAGGATTAAGGTCTATTTTGAAATTGAAAAATCCCCTCAAGACCTTCAACAGGTTCCCTATGTCAAGCAGCATGGACATCTTCAGCGTGTTTTCCTAGGGTGTGTATCCCATATTGATCGTAGTGCTCAGCTCAAAAGTATTGCCTCATTATCAGCACTTACGCATTATTATAATTTTCAGACTCAGGAAGAGATTTACCGTTACGGTTGATCTAGCCAAAGAAATCTTGCAGCACTCGTTCCAGACGTAAATCAGCAACGAATTAATATCCTTCCCTATCTCAATCAAGAGATTACGATGAAATTTTATCTTCTCCCAAACTACCTCCCAGCAGCAGGAGATAATTTTAGTGAGTGTGCAAATTCTTGGCTGGATGCCTATGAAATAGTGGGAGTGTAGGGTGACTTGTTACTGCTGTTTTGTAAACTAATTACCATCTCCTGAAAAATAAAAAAAGAAGTCAGATTTTTTTGACCTCTTTTTTCTGAAATATTACTTTTTCTTAGAAATATTATTTAATGACTGGTCTCTTGTTGGGTATAGAATTTCCAGGCATCTTCTACGCCTTGGATGATGGTTTTTTGGGCTTCCCATCAGAGGACTTGTTTTGCTTTGGTCGGATTGGCAAGGGATACTGCGACATCGCCATCTCTTCTTTCTCCTATTTCATAGTTGATCTCTTCCCCAGTGATCGACTGCGTGATCGTTAACATTTCTTGTACAGATTTTCCAACCCCTGTTCCAATATTAAATACTTCAAAAAAATGTTCATCCTGATCTTCGTGTTCTGTAGCTTCTGCGAGTCTTTGTTCGAGATAGCGATAGCTTGCTAGATGAGCCTGCGCAAGATCCTCAATATGTACATAATCTCTAATACAGGTTCCATCTGGTGTTTGGTAGTCATTACCAAAGATCGTGATCTTTTCGATTTCCTTTTTGGCTACGCGAAGGAGAAAAGGAAGCAGATTAGTTGGAATTCATTTCGGATTTTCTCAGAGGAGTCCAGAGCTATGTGCGCCAATAGGGTTAAAATATCTTAGGCAAACTGCAGCAAATCATTTATGTTCTGCCATGTCTTTGAGTACTTTCTCTACAATAAGTTTGGTAGTACCGTAGGGATTAGTAGTATTGAGACGGTCACTTTCGGTAAAAGGAGGAATATTTTTTTCTGCATCATAAACGGTAGCACTTGAAGAAAAGAGGATATTTTTGACTCCAAAACTATTCATGACTTCTAGCAGGGTAATGCTTCCATTCACATTATTCTCATAGTAGAGAAAAGGATCATGGCAGCTCTCGCCGACTGCCTTTTTTGCGGCAAAGTGAATAACGCCACCAAAACGATGTTCTTCAAACAGCTCTTCCAAAAATTCACGATCTCTTACATCTCACTCATAAAAGGCTAATTCATATCCCAGTATTGCCTCTATGCCAGCAAGTACGCTAGATTTATGAGTATTAGAGAGATTATCAATTAGGATCGGCTCATATCCGGCTTGAGCAAAGAGTACCGCTGTATGAGCGCCGATATATCCCAATCCTCCAGTGATCAAAATCTTTTTCGAGTCCATGAATACAAAAAAAATAAAAAATCTGACTCCTGCGTTTATTTGCCTTGAGTATAGCGATACCTTCCTCCAATGTCAAGCCCAATTTTTCCTTGGAAAAGAGGCTCAATTTGCTGCTTTTTAGCTCCAAAAAATCAAAAGAACTTCACAAGCCTTAGAACGAGTAAACAATACTTGTTCTCCTTGTTTGGGAACTTGGAAGATAGATACTATACTGCTGGATACTACCAGAGACCCTCATAAGGGCAAGGGAATTTGAGCTAATGAAAGAGGGGTAAAAAAGTAAGAACAAAGTGCTTTACATTCAGACTTTTTCTTGACTTTTTTCTTACAAACACTACACTGCAGTATCCTTTTATCCTTTATCAGCTCTATCATGCACAAGCTTAAATCACTCCTTTGGACCAATGGATTACTCTTTTTGTTGGGAGGCATCATCCTGTTTTTCTATCCTGCTACAGCACTCAGATGGGTGGTTATTTTTATTGCAGTGCAGACGATTCTTTCAGGAGCCTGGACACTCTATCTTGCCTTCAAAGTCCTCAAGGTAAGGTATAAAACCGCATTTATGCTTAGTGGAGGAGCACAATTGCTTTTTGGGCTTGCTTTGTTGCTTTCTCCTCAATTTGGTAATTTTTTATTGTCACTCATTATCGTACTTTTGGCGATGGTAACGATCGGTCTCGGTTTGACCTTGATTTTGCAGTCCATTCGTATCAAAAAAGCCCAACTCCCTACTTGGCGAGTGCAAACTGTAGTCGGAGTGTTGATGATTTTATGGGGACTTTTTGTAGGAACTAATGCGTTTCTTACAATGCTTTCTTTGATTATTCTCTTGGGGTTGAGTTTTGTCAGTTTTGGAGCTTACTTGATTTACAAGGCTTGGACACTTCCTTCAGCATCCAAAGTGTACTTGACAGATGACTAATCTTTTTGTCTTGATTTTGTTCTTCGCTTTAGTATAACACTATAGCACCTGTATTGATTATGTGATATGGATGTGAAAAAGTATTAAAAATCAGACTTTTTATTTTGTTTTGTAAAAGATCAATGACTACATTAATTCCTTTAGAAGACCACATTATTGTCAAACCACTTGCTCAAGAAACTACTACTAAATCTGGGATAATCCTTCCAGAAAGCAACGAAAAACCGAGCAAAGGTGAAGTAATCGCTGTTGGAAATGGCAAGATCCTAGAAAATGGAACAAGAGCTCCGATTGATGTCGCGGTAGGAGATATTGTATATTTTGGAAAATATGCACTTGATGAGCTAGAAATCGAGCAGGATGGCGCAAGTCAAAAATATTTTGTGATGAAGCAGAGCTATATTATGGCAAAGCAAGGATAATTTTATTTGATAGGTATGAGCTATGAAAAAACTTCTCTTGACTGTAGTAACGACAGCAGTATTGTCCATGAGTGGCGTGATGGCGGCAACAAGCTTTGATACCTTCAAGCGAGCATCTGATCAGGGACTAATAGACCTGTCTTCGGGTTTGTATGGTACTTCCTTGCTTCAGAGACAGCAATTTGCTCCTGTACTGCTTAAATATATAGAAAAAATTGCCCAAAAAGAATATACGACAAGAGCGTGTAATGCAAAAGACCTTGGTAGTGCAGAAAGTGCGTATCAATCAGACCTTGAAAAACTCTGCAAATATGGCATCCTCAATGGAGAAAAAGGTAAGCTCTACCCTCTCTGGCAATTGACCAATGGACAGGCGGTAGCTTTGATTATGAGGATTATTGATGGTTGGCAGGATGAATCTACGCTGGGAGGAAGACATCGATCTCAAGGCTATTTTGATAGGGCGCGTGGACTCGGCTATGATATTGATCAGCTTTCAAGAGTCAAAAATGCACCTATTACTTATGAAGGATTGATCAATTTCCTCTACTCAACCAAATATCCCAATCAACAGATTACCGAAAAAATTAATAATCAGCTCAGTCCGAATACGAACTTTCATTCCTCAGATGATGCCTTGCGTAGATTAGCAGAGATTATGGCA
>JAUMYK010000052.1 GCA_030528665.1 bacterium | reverse complement strand
AAAAAAAACTGACCATCAAGGATCAGCTTTCTTGTATTTTTCAACACACTCTCCCAACTACTAAAAAATCCTAGTCAATACCAAGCTCTTTTTTGAGTCTCGCTACATGACCAGTGGCTTTTACATTTCTTCGCTCCTGGAGGATAGTCCCTTGCTGATCTAGGAGAAAGGTCGATCTAATCGTCCCTTCAAAAGTTTTTCCATAATTCTTTTTTTCTCCTCGTGCGCCATAGTGTTTATGCAAGAGGAGTTCTGGATCAGAAATGAGTGGGAAAGTCAATCCCTTAGCTGTCATAAATTTGCAATGCGAACTACTTGAATCCCTACTTACCCCGACTACTTGAATTCCTTGCTGAGCAAAAGTCGAGACTGCTTGTGCAAAATCCATCGCCTCAAGGCTACAACCAGGCGTATTGTCTTTGGGATAAAAAAAGAGGAGCGTTTTGTCAGCCTGGGCAAGAAGTTCGCCAAAGCTAAGATGTTTTTCCTGTTGATCAGGAGCAATAAGATGAATTTGCATCATTCAAACATATCAAGAGATAAAAAAAGTTTAACGATTGAGATAGCGCTGTTTGTTTTCATTGTGTTCTTGGAGGGTGGTTCCATAGTGGATGCCTCCATTTTTGTCATGCAGATAATAGAGTGCTGAGGTCTTTTGATATTTAAGAAGTGCTGCGAGACTAGCAACACTTGGAGAAGAGATAGGACTTGGAGGGAGTCCAGGATTTTGCCTCGTATTGTAGGGATTTGATTTGTCGCTAAGGTTTGGGACGATGGCAGCTCTACATTTGTTATAGGTAAGCTTGAGTCCATAGCAAAGCGAGACATCCGCATCTAGTCTCATCCCTTGTGCGAGCCTATTGATAAATATCCCAGCAATAATCGGTTTATTGGATGCTACTTTCTCCTCATTTTCAATAACTGAGGCGAGAATGAGTGCTTTGTAGTGGCTCAAATCCACCCCCTGAGGACGAAACTGCACCAGTTGCCTCTCATAAGGAGTCCAGATTTTTTGAGCAAAATTTTTGAGCTGCGCTCTGATAAGCTGTTCAGCAATGCCAGCATCTGGAGTGATAAAATAGGTATCAGGATAGAGCAATCCCTCGAGAGACTGTCCCTTTGGCAAGATCGAAAGGAAAGGAAAATCTGATTTTAGACTTTCAATAAACTCCTGATCCTGTGCTTTTTGAAGGAAAGCCCCTGCAGGCAAGAGTCCCTGTTCTGCCAGGGCTGCATCCATATCATAGAGCGACCATCATTCCAGGAGAGTAATACGATTATAACTTTGCTCAGGTCCTTTGGCAATAAGCTCTATGAGTTGGGCTTTGGTATATTCACCAGAGAGGGTATAGCTTCCCTCTTGGAGAAGTGGAACGAGGTTTGCATTGTTTCTCAGCCAGAGCTTCATCATCCATGTATCCCAAGCTCCGAGATGCTGGTAAAATTTTGCAATCGTATCGCCTTTTTGGATCGAGATCGTTGCTCACGCTCAAAAATCAATTGCTTTGGAGTAGTACCAGTGAAGTGTCCACCAGCACGCCAGTCAGAGCAACATTAAAAAGACCAGTCCCTTTCGTGGTCTTCAAGAAGTTTGCTTGGAGGATTTTTTTGGATACATTGAGGCAAAAAACAAAATAAATCTGATTTAAAACCATTTTTTCTTTTTAAAGATTCGGATAATGAGACCAGCCATACTGAGCATTACTATCAACAGGATCACAAAAGCATAAGGATGATCTGCGAGTGGAAGCTGGACATTCATCCCAAAAAGTCCACTTACCATCGTCATAATTCAGATAATCACGGTCAATACGGTCAAGATTCCGATATTTGCATTGGTAATCATATTGGTCAGGGTATGAAAGACTTCTCAGATAGATTCGATATTTTCGTGAAGAATCGAGATATGCCCTAGGATTTTACTCGTCTTGTACTCCAAATCCTCAAAATACACATCCAAATCTCCCTCATAAAAATGTGCCGTGGTCTTTTGTAATTCAAGGAGGATTTCTTCCTGAGGAGCGATGATGGTTTTGAGCAGGACAGCATTCCTTTTTTTGATCAAAACTTGCTTAAGGAGTCTGGTGTCTACAAAATTTTTATCAAACACCTGTTTTTCCATCTCCATAATATCGAGATTAAACTTATTGAGTCCCAAGAGGATTTTATCATACATCGCATCCAAAATCTTGTAGAGAATATAGTAAGGAGAAATCTTGTAATCTTCGGCTTCATCTCCCTCATCTCTGATTTCCTGTTCGTATTGCTGTCTGATTTTTTCAATGTTATTGGTTGGATACTTGGTGATCGTGATGATAAAGTCCTTGCCTAGGATGATATTCATTTCATTGGAGACATATTTTCCTAGTTTCTCATTATATTTTGGGAAATGAATAATCAAAAAGATACAGTCATCATAGACATCAATTTTATCATGTGCATTGGGTTCCAAAATATCTTGCTCAATCAACTCGTGGAGATCCAAATCTTTGATCGTAGCTTCTAGCTCTTGGGGAGCAGGTTTGGAGAGGTGGGTCCATTTGACCGCTCCGATTTTGAGCGTTTTATGAATCATACTGCACCATTCAGAAAAAATAAAAAAAATCTGACCCTGAGTATAGGATTTCCCTCTAGCAATGCAAAAGAAAATCAGGAAAAAGAGAATCTCAAAAGCACTATGGATTATTTTTTGCAAATCTCTATTGTATTTAAGTGCTCAATCTCTAATCTTTTATATTAAAGAAATATAGAATTTTCTTAAATGGGGGTATGGGTGAGGGTAAAATACAATTGTTTGTAGAGTAGAGAGTTTTCTTTATTGCTTTTTCTAGGGCTATGAAACGATATGTTACTTTAATGATAGGGGCTATTGGAGGTCTTTTGACTGCTTGTACTTCCACAGCTCCAAACTGTCAGAAACAAGGCTATTATGAACAACTTCAATTGGAAAAAACGATCCCTTACCGTTATGAAAGTGAGGGACATCATTTTGTCCTAGAGATTCCTGAATGGTGCTTGACTATCAAAACCCAAAATCTGGAAGAAGCGTTTGGTATCACTCCTGAGGAATATAGTAAATTGGGAGATCAAATCTTGCTTGACAAACATTTTGATCGACTCCGAGAAGAAAAGCAGGCTGGCATCTCTATCAAAGACAATATGCTTTTTCTCCCACATGATGAGGTCTTTGATAAAGTCCCCTATCTTACTATATATGATAAAGACCCACAGGAGGATTTGAGCTCAGTCCCTGAACTTGCTGATATGCTAGATGTCGAGTATTGCTTCCTCTTGCCAATTGGGAATTTACGATGGAGCTGGAGTGAGGCTTGCCCTGAACATCTTGGCATGAAAGGAAATTTTGATCAGCGATATGCAGATCATCTGTATATGAGTCCTACTTTTCCTTCAAGATACATAACCAAAAAACCTGATCTCAGTGGCGCAAGTTCTTTGTTCAATGCTTGGATAGTGCTTTAATCTTGACGATAATGCTAATGAACATGCAGACCAAAAAAAGACTCCTCCTTGCCTTGACTATCATAGGGATAGCCCTACTCGTGCGAGCTGCAAGAGACTACCATCTACAGCAGGTTAGCAGATGGCTCGATCCTCATGAGCAAGGAAATATGTTTACACTGCGTGAGTGTCGTCTTGAGCCACTTCACTGGCGCTATCTCACTCCTCGCTTGAGACTTCAGGCGGTACATGAGTTGACTGATACAAAGCACTTATCGCTGCCTGAAGGCTTTCAAGTGCAACGCTATTCGCTCAATACTTTTTATCAAGATATGGCTACCAAAGAGCTAATATGTGAAGGGGAAGTATTGGGTTTCCCCGTTACTCCTTATCAAGGACGCTGGGCACAAAAAAATGAAATCCTGACCTTCCTCCAGGGACTCGCTCAGCAGCAGGCTCAAGCGTTCAGCTTTGATCAGTATTTTTACCAACCTTTCAATTTTCCTAGAGTGATTGCAAGTTTTAAGGATGAGTATGGATTGCTTATGCTGATCGATGCTGGAGATAGGGTCAATTCTTATTATAAACTTGCCTATCTATTGGCAGATGAAGATGAGGTTGTCATAGTGACTACGCCCCTTGGATGGGAATATAGTCTGCGAAATCTAGAAGGGACGCATGACTTTCTTTTTGAGGAGTGACCGCAGTATGCTTGATCACATATGTATCTCTCGGATAATGCGTGTTATCAGCTTTCTTTATCCTCTTATGATCCACAAGATTCTCATCCTCAGAATATCTTATCAATGCTAACAGGAGTCGACTTTATGACCGCTTGCAAAGAGGGATTTCTCCTGCGTGGATCAACTCCTGAGCTTCTCCTTGCTGATCAGAAAAT
>JAUMYK010000051.1 GCA_030528665.1 bacterium | reverse complement strand
TTAAAGCAGTTGGTAGTTGATCTATCTCATTGCTCAAAAAAGTATCAGGCAATCAATATTGATGCCTTTATGGTACTTATAGCACAAGAATCTGAGTTTATCTGCTTCAAGCGCGCTTTGGGAGCTTGTATAAAGGGGCTCAAACAGGATGATCCTTACTATAGAGACACTGCCCATAGTATTGATAATCCTGTACTGGTTAAATGGTTGCCAGCACTTTCCCATTGATATTATTAAGCTCCAGTTTGTCTGGGGCTTTTTGCTGTCTGGAGGGGAGCGTGATGGTGGAGCAATCCTACTGGACTGAAGGTCAGATTTTTGATTTTTTTGAAAGTGTACTAGAGAACTGGGAAAATTTAGGTCTTGATTTTGGTACTTTTTTTACTATACTTCACGGCGAAGCCTCTAGGGGCAAGCTAGATATAGCGTTTTTATTTTATACTTTCTGTATTGATGAAAAAAATGATGTCGGTAGCTACCTTGGCTACGGTAACCCTTTTACTTGCTGGGTGTACTTTTACTCCTTCATCTCCAACTCCTGATGTGGTAGATACTATCACGAGCTCTGGATACCATGCAGAGAGTTGGAAGAGTATCATTCCTGAGAGTTGTCAGACTTTCAATGATGGATGTAATCAGTGTTCAAGAAGGCCTGATACTGATGAGGTAGCATGTACTTTGATGTACTGTGAAGAATATGCTGAACCTAAATGTACTGATGATATGGTTCAAGAAATACCAAGTGAGGAAGTACTAGATGAAATCAGTACTGATGAGGTAGTTATGGATAAGATTGCTAGTGAATATATGGGACTTTCTCTAGAAGATGCACAGAAAAAGGCTGAAGAGGCTGGTGTAGCATTTCGTGTAATGCAGTTGGATGGAGAAGCTCAGCCAGTGACTGCAGACCTTAGACCAGGTCGTATCAATGCTATTGTAGAAAACAATCTCGTAATGATGGCTATAGTAGAATAATTTTCCTACCCTTAAAGAGTCGGATCCCTAGTGGACTGGCTTTTTTTTTTATTGCAAAAATGAGGAGCTGCATAAGGGGTTACTGCTTGTTGAAGAATATGCTTTGTAGTCTAGAAGAGTCCGAGTTGTTGAGGTTGTGTCTTCTTTTTTTTGAGTTCATCAAGAGGTTTTTTAAGAGGAATCAGTCCTCGCTGTCTCACAAGAATCTCTTCCCATAGAGTGAAATCAATATTGAGAGCGAAGGTATCTAGTGGGATAGCTCCAATATCAGGTACCGTTAAGAGTTGGATCAGTTCTTTGCTAAAAAACGCATCTTCTTGACCATTTTTGAGTTTGTCTCTGAGGTCAGGAGAGAGCTTATCAAGATTGAGGTAGAGTGAATCAAGGGTATGAAATTTCTGGATCAGGCTTGATGCTTTTTTGGGTCAGATTCCAGGGACTCCTCTGATATTATCTGCACTATCGCCTATCAGCGCAAGATAATCCACAATTGCATACGGAGGAAATCCAAATTCTTTTTCAAAATCAAGCGGAGTAGTCGTGATATTTTTGAGTGGATCAGTGATGATGACTTGGTTGGAGAGGAGCTGTTTGAGGTCTTTGTCTGAGCTGTAGATGTGAATTGAGAGGCTCGGATCGGATTGCAAGCTATGGGTGAGCGTAGAGATGATGTCATCTGCTTCATAGCCAGGACAAACAAGGTTAGGGATATGCAGTGTAGTGATCAATGACTGCAGGAGAGGAATCTGAATTTTGAATTCATCTTCAAGTTTTTTTCTATTTGCTTTATAGTCTGGGTATTTTTGATGTCTTTGTGTTTTTGTAGGTGCATCTCGGGCAATCACAAAGTATTCTGATTGATCCAAGAGCTTCATCAGCATACGGAGAAAACCATAGACCACATTGAGATTAGGGTGTTGTGCGGTTGGGAAAGGGGGGAAGGCATACCAAGCCCTAAACATAAATCCAGATCCATCAATAATTGAGAGCTTTTTCATTTATTTTTTGAGAAATTTTAAAGTACCGCTTGCAAGCTGTTGGATAACCTTTTCGAGTCACTCAATCTGAAGTTGAGGTTCAGTGCTGAGATATTCGAGGAGTTGTGTTTTGAGCGTGTGATGTTTTTCTTGGAGTGAAGTTGAGGAAAGGGGCTGACCAAAGAGGCTCGTATGCCAATCGCTAAAGCACGCTAGGATCTCAATATCCGTGCTAGAGAGTTCTAAAATAGTTTTTTGTGGAGATGAGTTGACTACTCGTGTAATGAAGATACCTTGCTTTTGCAGTGTGGAGAGAAGGTTTTCAAAGCTCTCTTGATAGCTCAGTCGTTGACCAAAAAGTGGGAGGTGGATTTTTATCGCAGTCAGCATTCCATTTTTTTGATCCAATTTACCATAAAGGAGTGTAAGCATAAAAAGCAAACTCAGCTGAGCATCAAGTCACTCAGGTTGGGCAAAGGTATGAGCAAGCCCCGTGATGATTGTACTCGTTGTGGTTTTGTAAATTGAGCTATCAGGGCAGTGCTGGTCTAGGAGCTTTTGAATCCAAGAGATTTCTTTGTGGTAATAGGGGAGGAAATGATAGGAGTGTCACTTTTCTTCATCAAAGCCAGAAAAAAGTGCGAGTGCATTAGAGCATTGCAACGCTACTCGGGCGAGTTTGGTGAATGGAGGTCTAGTATGAAGGTAGGCAAGCTGCATCCCATCACCAAAATTTTTGAGATTGATCAGGTTTCGTTTTTTTTTGGAATATGCAAGAATCCCTTTATCAAAGCTGGTAAATGTATAGCCACTTGCCTTGTGTTGATAGGGTTTGAGTGTGGGGATAGTTGGGTTTTCCACTGTCAGAATATGGTTGTCATCAAAATGGAGAAGCATGGTATACTAGAGGAGTTAAAAGTCCAAATTATTTATTGATCAGGATTTTGTACATTAAGGTTAGCTCTATAAAGTTGATCATGAGTGCAGTACCTCCATGGCTAATAAAGGGAAGAGTGAGACCAGTATTAGGTAGGATACCTAGATTTACTCCAATATGTACAAAAACCTGAATAACCAATAGGGAGATCAATCAAATACCGACCAGTCTTAGATAGGGGTCTCTCACTTTATCAATCTCTTTGAGGAAGCTTACAAACAATCCTATGTAGAGTGCAAGTAAAATCATATTACCAAAAAAACCGATTTCTTCGGAGAAGGCATCAAAAATCATATCAGAGTGAGCCTCTGGAAGATAGCCCATTTTTTGGAGTCCTTTTCCATATCCCTGTCCAAAAAAACCTCCTCCTCCTACAGCAAGAAGCCCTTGTTTGAGTTGTCGTCCTTCAGCTTTTTCTTGCAGTTGTTTTTGTTCTTGATCGGTGGTCAGGTAGGTAGAAAGCCTTGCTAGTGCATAATTGTATTTACTATTGAAAAGACCAATAATAATTGATCCAAAAAACATTACTAAGAGCGCTACTCCTCCAAGGATGGTAATTTTTTTGATAGAGAGGCCATGGTATCGACTCATAATTGTAGCTGAGAGTGCGAGGATAAAAATGGTTCAAAAATCTGGAATACACAGGAGCACCAAGAAGATGATCGCATTGATCACCGCAAACTGGGAGAGAAACTGTTTTTTTTCGATAATTTCTTTTCTTTTGTTGATCCAGTAGGCCATAAAAAAGATATATCCAATTTTGAAAAACTCTGATGGCTGCATATTTGGGAGTCCTGGGATATCGATCCAGCCTCTGGCTGTTCCGTATCTGGCTTCCAATCCTGGTACAAACACGAGTAATTGAAAAATAGTAACACCGACCAGCATCGTCCAGATGAGCTTTTTGTTTTTTAGCCAAGCGATCGGAACCAGATAGACAATACAAGCTATAATAAGGCTGATAATTAGACTCCTTACTTGATTAGAAAAGTATTTGTAGTTGTTTCTTTTTTTGATGGTTTTTTTTTCGGTACTCACGAGTTTGACAGGAGTAAGGGTATCACTGGTCTCAAGGGTATTGAGTTGAGGAAGGAGTAAGTTTGTTTCCGTTTCTTCGGTGTTAGGGGTTTCTGAGTTGCTCTCATCTGTTGTCTCTGTGCTGTTTTGAGTGAATGAGAGTGGGGTAGCTGTTTTTTGGAGGATAGTGGCAGTCGATTTGAGAATAGTATCATCAAGGAAGGTATTGAAAGCTTTGACGGTTTCAATATTTTGGATAATACTGACTTTTGTTCCTTGGTCAAAAGATTTCCAAATACTGGTACTATATACGGCAAAGAGTCCAAAAATTGTCAACAATCCTCCATACCATCGTAGCTTGAGTGCGTTGGACATCGTGTATTTTGAGATAAAGCATAAACAAAGTATATGATATTGCACTGAGTTTTCAAATCTATTTCTGGCAATTAACAAGGAACAATTAACAAGGTAGTTAAGAGTTAAGGGTGAGGAGTTAAGAGTTGTGGTCAACTCCCTCTGCGCTTTGGGCATCTCCCTTTACAGTTAAGAGTGAAGGATTAAGAGTGAAGAGTTGCAGTTACTCGTCATTCCGGACTTGATCCGGAATCTCTCTTT
>JAUMYK010000050.1 GCA_030528665.1 bacterium | reverse complement strand
TTTACTCCTCTAGTATGCAACATCTCAGCTTTGAAGGTAGTCCAGAAAGAATTGATACTTGGCTTACCAAGCAGTTTCCCTATTCTAGAAATTTTTTTCATCATATCATCAGTAGGGAGGGTATCCTATTGAATGGAAGAGGTGCAAAAAAATCAGCAAAACTCAAAAACGGTGATCAGGTTTCTATTGATGATTTGCAAAGATATCTTTCTCCAGTGATTTTGGAGGAAGCACCACAGATCAAAATTTCGATCCTGAGAGAAACCGCAGACTACCTCATCATCAACAAACCTAAAGGGGTTTTATCACATCCAAACAGCATTTGGGATGTCAACAAGCCAAGTGTGGTTGGTTTTCTCTATCATCATTATAAAGAATTGCCGAGTATTGGCAATTTTATCAGAGCTGGACTCCTCCATAGGCTGGATAAGGACACTGATGGACTTATGATTATCGCAAAAACGGAAGCCTGACTCCAGCATTTTAAGGCTCTTTTTAAAGCGAAATCCGAATCCGAAAGTCTGGAAGCCAAGGATCAAGTGCCGCTAAAAAAGCGATATCGTGCGACCTGTGAACTTACAGAAAAAGGGAAGCAATTTTTGGAGGAAATAGAAGGAAAACTCCCATTTATCATCAGTGAAGAGGTGAAAGCAAAGGTTCCAAACGCTATTTCAAAGCTTGGAATTACGCAAATTGAAAAAAGTGAAAAAAAACCTGATGGAAGGATTCAGATTTTTCTTCAAATTTTCACAGGAAGAACCCATCAGATCAGAGTTCACCTCAGCAATCACGGCTTGCCCATTGTGGGAGACTATCTCTATGGAAAAGAAAGTGAGGAAGAGATGCAACTTACTGCCTATCAGCTCGAGTTTAAGGATTTGAGTGGTAAGAGCATAAGGGTAAGCATATAAAAATATCCATTGGTATCACAAAGAAACACCTCATTTTTTCTCTTGCAAAACTCAGAACTTTTCCTAGACTCTAAATAGAAGAGAACAATCAGGCTTTTATTCCCCAGTATTGACAAGATGAATGAAAAAGTCTTTGAACAAATCAAAAGAGTCAATGAATATGGAAAAGAGTATCGACATGCTAGAGAATTGGCTAAAGCACTAGAATATTCAGACTTTTCAAATTTTTCTAAAGTAGTCAAAAAAGCCGAGCTTGCATGTAAAAACAGTGGGCAAGCCACAACTAACCATTTCAGTGAGTTCACCGAAAAGGTGAAAATCGGCTCGGGAGCTAGCAGAGGACTCAAAAGCCGAAAGCTAAGCCGTTATGCTTGCTATCTGATCATCCAAAATGCAGATCCAAGCAAGGAAATCGTTGCTTTTGGGCAGAGCTATTTTGCCTTACAGACGAGACAGCAGGAACTCTCCGCCCAATACCTAGAAGATCAAAAGAGACTCGAACTCAGAGACGAGGTCACCAAACATAATAAAAAACTTTTTAGTACTGCAAGAGGTGCTGGCGTACATGATTATGCAACTTTTTATGATTCTGGCTACCAGGGGCTTTATGGCTTAAAGAAAAAAGAAATCATTGAAAAGAAAAAACTGAATCCTGATGACAATATCCTCGATCATATGAATAGTGAAGAACTTGCCGCCAATCTTTTTCGTGCTACACAAGCAGAAGCCAAGATCAAGAGAGAAGCTATAAAAGGACAGGAAAAAGCAAGTCAAGCCCATTTTGAAGTCGGACAAAAAATCAGAGCTACCATCAAAGAACTCTGAGGAACCATGCCAGAAGAAATTCCAGCAGTAGAAGATATCAAATTTGCAAGAAAAAGACTAGAAGAACTCGCGGTAGAAAGCGAGGAGAAAGCGCCTCATACCCTTGCGGAACAACTCGCAAAAAAATTCCAAGAAACAACTAATCTCCCAAAAGATACTCCAAAAGCTCAAACGACAAATCAAATTTGGGAATATAGACTCCCTGAAAGCGTAACCGTTTTGGAACAACTCACAAAAATTATCAAAGGCTACCCATGAGACAAAAAACTGATCTTGAGCGATCGTGTATTTTTACTCTCAAGTGAGGGTATCAGACTGATAAAGGAGCTATTGGAGAAAAAATAAGCTACCTTATTTTCAACAAAAAAAGAAGTCAGATTTTTGACCTCTTTTTTCTCATGCTCTTCTCCTATTTTTTAATGATTGCTTCAATAGCAGCAAAAAGCCCTTCATCTTTTTCATTGATAATGATATAGAGTTCATCTCCTGGATTTCCAAGATAGAAGCTCACAGCAGCTTGATTGAGAAAGTAGACCTTCCCATCATCAGTATTGGCAGTAAATTTATTATCATCTGTCTTGGAAAGCACCGCTCTAATATGCTTTCTTTCTGCTGGTTTGATCAATTTGTAGATAAATTTTCCATCTGGAGTAATTTTAAGTTTGAGCACATCACCAGGAATGAGTTTGGTTTTACTCGAATAATTAAGTGGTACAGGATATTTTTTCTGATCTGCACCGATCATATAGTAGCCATCAAACACTCCCTCAATTACCTCCAATCCTTCATCAGAATAGGTTTTCAATGCTTCTGGATGATTTCCCTTTACCTCCTCAAGATAGCTCGCTAAAGCCTCAGGATTATTGGGATCAAAATTTGCCAACTGTCCAATAGTGACCTTCACCCTTTTAAGCTCCATTTCAGCTTTGGTAAGTGAATTTTGTGCAAATTGGAGCAATTGCTGATAGGTTTTAAGCAACTCCTCATTTGTTTTTGTTTTTGTCATTATCTTCATCATTAAGAATAAAATTACAACATCATTATAACAATTTTTGTCAAGAATGCAATTTTTTTTGAAAAAAGAAGAAAAAAATCTGATTTCTTTCTTTTTTATATCTCCAACACCAACTATCTCACAAAACTCCCACGAGGCAAGCAAAAATACCAGCAAATTGATCTCGCAATTGACAACAACAGCTAAAGCAAATATACTTATACCTATACTTTAGTTCACACATCACGACATGACCAGCTTCCTCACACAAATAGAACTTTTTTTGGCTGACCATCCCTTTGCAGAACTCGCAATGGTCGTAGTAGTAGTTGCCTTTATGAGTTATGCGATCAAAGCACTCAAACAGCCACTCATCATCGGATATATCCTCTCAGGTATCATCCTCTGACCAAGACTACTCGGATGGATTCATGATGCAGAGCAGCTCGAACTCTTTGCTCATATTGGAGTAGCATTATTGCTCTTTATGGTAGGAATCTGACTCAATCCCAAACTCATCAAAGAGTTAGGAAAAGCTTCTTTGGTAGTAGGATGTGGTCAAGCAATTTTCACAACTGTGATCGGAGTTGGACTGGTGGCACTTTTTGGATATACCTGGACAGAAAGCATTTTCATCGCACTTGCTCTAGCCTTTAGTAGTACGATCATTATTATCAAACTCCTGAGTGACAAATGAGCGCTTGAAACCACCTACGGTAAAATATCAGTTGGAATGCTGATTGTACAAGATCTGATCGCAATGATTGTACTGATGCTCCTCTCCTCCATCCCACAATGAACCACAGAACTCATCCGATCTACTTTCCTATGAACACTACTCCTCAAAACGGTGATTATCGCGCTCATCACCTTTTTGATGATGCAATACCTCCTTCCAAAACTCCTCTCTAAAATTGCCAAATCACAAGAATATCTTCTCGTATTTAGTCTCGCACGATGCCTACTTTATGCAGCGGGACTAGAAGCTATGGGATTCTCCTTAGAGGTAGGAGCGCTCTTGGCAGGAGTCAGTCTGGCTTCTTCTCCTTATAGATTTGAAATTAGCAATAAAGTCAAACATCTTAGAGATTTCTTTATTATGGTGTTTTTTGTTTTTCTCGGTTCTCAGCTCCAATTCGGCAATATCAGTCAGTATTTTTGGCATATTGTCGCATTTTCACTCTTTATTCTCATTGGAAACCCTTTGATCGTAATGATCTTGATGGGTCTCATGGGCTACAAGAAAAAAGAGGGAATGATGGTCGGATTTACAGTTGCACAGATTAGTGAATTTTCCTTTATTGTTATAGGCATGGCATTTGCTATGGGCTATCTGCAGGACCCTAATATCATCTCTATGATTACCCTCGTAGGATTAGTTACAATACTAGGTTCCAGCTACTATTTTATCTATTCAGACTGGATCTATTCCAAACTCCATCAGCACCTCTCTCTCTTTGAATGGAAAAAATGCAGATCAAAAAAACAAGGACTATCCTCATCACCACAGACCCCTTTTGATCTCATCATCATTGGTATCCCAGACCTCAAGAGTCAGCTTTTTAACTATCTTTTAAAAAACAAGATCAAGGTGCTGGTCATCGATTCGCATCCAGAACAGTGACTTGCAGTTCAGGAAAAGGGAATTGCTTTCAGATATGCCGATCCTAGTGATCCAAATACCTTTGATGAACTCCAAATTGAAAAGACCCAGCTCATGATCTCACTCCTTACCGATCCCTTGGTCAATAGCACCCTGATCACACTCCTCTCACAGCAGGAATGAAAAACAAAACTCATCCTCACGACACAAAACCAACAAGAAGCTGATCTCCTGACTCAGCAAACTCCTCATACCATCATCAACCTCGAAACACTAGGAAACAACTACACTACCACGCTAATTCAGGAACACTTTGCCGATCC
>JAUMYK010000049.1:2036-4757 GCA_030528665.1 bacterium | reverse complement strand
CGACTTCTATTTCAAATTGAAACTCACAAGCAAAACACTATGATAAAGAAAAAACTTTATTCTCCTTCAAAAAATATGACCGAAACGGCATTAGTCATTATCAATATGCAATCAGCACGAACTCAAAAGCACTCTGATTATTACCTCTGAAATATCGACCTGATGATCAAAAAAACCAACTATCTCATCGAATATGCCAGAGCAATGGGCTACAAGATCATCTTTGTCAGGCACCTTGAGGAAGAGGGCGATTTCTCTCCAGCAAATCCTAATTCGGAGCTGATCTCAGAATTGCAGATGCAGGAGCAGGATACCCTTATTACCAAGCATAAAATCAGTGCCTATTACCAAACCGCTATGGAGCAGGAGCTTGAAGGTATTCAAAATATCGTGGTATGTGGGGTCTTGACCAATCTCTGTGTGAGGATGTTTGTTGAAGAGAGCTATGATAGAGGCTTTAGAATCGCGTTGATAGAGGATTTAACAGCAGCATTTAGTGATGAGTTGCAGGAAATGACGCTCGAAGACTTGCATAGCACCAGAGCTGGGCTGACGATCGTCCCTTTGGAGACCTTTGTAGCTTAGAGGTGGCGATGCAAGCTGAAGCGAGCGGATAATCCTAGTCCTCGAGGCAATACAAAAAAACCAAAAATCTGATTTTTAACACTTTTTTACCTTGATAATCACGCCTAGTATGGAAGGAGCAAGACTTGTAAGTGAACTCATCGAAAACCATCATCCCAAAACTATTCTTGACCTCGGTGCAGGAAAGGGATACTTTAGTATCTTGGCTGCCAGTTATGGAGCGCAGGTAGATGCAGTAGAGGATACCTCAGTGAGAAACCTCTATCCCGACTACCTCAAAGTCCATCCAAGTGTGACATTTCATGAGAGCAAGATTAGCGAGTTTCAGATCACCAAAAAATATGATCTCATTATCGCAAAACATATCGTGATGTATATGGACAAGGACTATGTTTTGGGAGAGTTTATGTCCTCAATTTATGAGCATCTCAATAGGGGAGGATTTGTCTTTCTAACCTATCATCATAGTGATTCTCAGCTCATGAAAGAAAAGAAGGGTGTTGCAAAATATACGCTTGAGGATTTCAAATATGTAAAGGGGAATTTCTCAGTCAAGGACTTTGGAGACTATACGAATCCAGCTCCAGGCATCAATAAAGAATATAAAATTGGTTATATCATTTTGCAAAAAAATTAAATCTGATTTTTCTACCTCTTAACCATTGAATACGAAATGCTCATAGACATCGTAGAAAATTACGACGAAAACAAAAAACAATACTTGCTTGATCTGCGAGAAAAAGTAATTTTGCAGATTTCTGGGCAGTTTGATCATAAAAAAATTTTGACCTTTTTGGGAAAAGTGGGAATTTTGGATATTGATGAAACAAAAAAGGAGGTTATCATAGGAGTATCCAATGATTTTGTCCTTACTCAGATCAAGAAAACCTTTAATAAAGGACTTAAAGAGGCGATACAAACCGTGTATAATCCTCAGTTTTCAATTACATATACCGTATATACGGGATTTGCCAATCAACATCACGAGCTCCTTCCTGATCTTAAAAAACTCCTCAATATCACTGAAAAGAAAAAGACGCCTGCAGTATGAGCATCTTTGACACAAAATATCAAAGCTGAACTCAATCAGCATTTTGGTATCCTTTTTGATCCCAGTTATCGCTTTGATAGCTTTATCGCAGGAGCTAATAATCAATTTGCTTTTTCTGCGGCAAAGGCGGTGGCAGAAGCTCCAGGTACCGCATATAATCCGCTCTTTCTCTATGGGAATGTTGGGCTTGGAAAAACGCATCTCATGCAAGCTGTGGGCAATGAGATTATGGAAAAATTTCCTGAAAAAGTCGTGATTTATCTGCCTGCGACTAAGTTGGTTGAGGAGATTATCCAAGCACTCAGAAATAATAAAATGTCTGCTTTTCAAAAAAAATTTGAAAATGTAGATGTGCTACTGGTCGATGATATCCAATTTCTTGCGGATAAGGAAAAGACGCAGGAGGCCTTTCACAACCTCTTCAATGACTTCCATATGAGGAAAAAGCAGGTCATTATTTCTTCCGACCGCCCTCCTAAAGAGCTCTTACATATTGAGCCCAGACTCAAGAGTAGGTTTGCATTAGGTTTAGTGGCAGATATTCAAGCGCCAGATTTTGAGACGAGAATCGCTATCTTACAGGAAAAGTTAGAAAGAAAAGGGATAGAAATCTGATTTGAATACCTCTCACTCATCGCCCAATATATCAAAAGTAATGTCAGAGAACTCGAAGGCGCTCTCAATATCCTGATCACGAGACAACAGCTTTCAGGTGCCGAAATTACTGAAGAGGATGTCCTCAATACCCTCAAAACTCTGGGTTACTATAGTGATGAATCCTACCAAAATTTTGATACTGTGATCCAGCAAAACAAAAAGTCGACCAAAAACTTTTCTACCTTAGTCGAGATGGTCGGAGAATATTATTCCATTTCTATCGCAGAACTCAAATCTGATAGTAGAAAAAAAGAAATCTCTACTGCTCGTCAAATCCTCATGCTTCTAGCCAAAAAATACTTCAATCGAACGCTTGAAAAGATTGGTGACTACTTTGGAGGTAAAAATCATGCTACAGCTATCTATGCTATCAAAAATATCGAAAAAAAGATCAAAACTGACCCAGAAATTCAGCATGACTACAGAGT
>JAUMYK010000049.1:0-1936 GCA_030528665.1 bacterium | reverse complement strand
ACCTGACTCAAACCCACAGGACAACAGCTCCATCTCGGAAACTACTTCGGAGCAATCGCACCTTTCCTCGAACTTCAAAACCAGATGCCTGAATCAGAATTTTTTCTCTTTTTGGCGAATATGCACGGCTTCACCCAAACCCACAATCCCGAACAGCTCAAACAAAACTCACTTACAATCACCAAACTTTACCTCGCTTGTGGAGTAGATTTGAGCAAGACGCTCATTTACAATCCTGCGCTCATTCCTGCCCACGCACAACTGAGCCGAGTACTGACCTGTCTGACCATTATGGGAACGATGGAAAGAATGCATAGCTACAAAGACGCCCTCGCAAAAGGGAAAGCAGGAGAAACCTGAGTGGGAACCTTCTGTTATCCAATTTTGATGGCGGCAGATATTTTGCTCTATGACGCAGACCTCATTCCAGTCGGCAAAGACCAAAAGCAACACCTCGAATACGCCCGCGACATCGCTCAAAAATTCAACAACGCCTATGGAGAGACCTTTAAACTGCCTGAGCCACATATCCAAGAGTCATTGGCAACCATTATCGGAACTGATGGTCGCAAAATGTCTAAATCTTACAATAATTATATCGGACTGCTCGATGATGAGGCGACCTTGCTCAAAAAGATCAAACAAATTCCTACCTCTGCAATCGCTATTGAAGAGCCAAAGGATCCTGATGCTTGTAATGTCTTCGCATTGACAAAGCTCTTTTTAACTCTAGAGGAGGAGCAGGAACTCAGGCAAAAATACCTTGCAGGAGGGCTTTCCTATAAATATGCTAAAGACTACCTTTTTGAAAAAATGAAAGAAAAGCTGACTCCTATTCAGCATGCCTTCGCAAATATCTCAGATGAGGAAATCACAGGTCTCCTGGCTCAACACAGCCTCCAAGCCAATGAAATCGCTACCCAAAAGCTTGATGAAGTTTACCAAAAAATCGGATTTACCTGGTAAAAAAAAGCTCCTGTATAGGAAGCCTTGGAGCTTAGTTAATATTCGCCAGATCTGTGTTAGGAGTTGAGCGGAGGTAGTCTTGTTGATGCTTATTGAGTGCGGCAAGTTGTTGTGGATTGCCTTTGTCGAAAAACTCAGCTACTCCCTTTTCATTATTGAGAAGGATTATATTGCCTGAGAGAGGATCCTCTAGGAGTGTCGAGCCATTGCTTGCTAGAGCATTGATAGCAATCTTCTTGTTTGGACTTTTTTCTAGAACTTTTTCCCAAAGTGCATAGTCTGTACTCTTGATCACATGTTCTTTGTGAGAAAATTTCTCTCCACTATTCTGTGTACTGTACACTTCTGGTCAGTATTTTTTGCTTTTTGCATCATAGTACTTACCAGCGATTTTTTTGCCATGAAGAGAGCGAAGGTCGAGGTGGTATCATTGCTCTGCTGCATCTGCCAAGAGATCACTGAGTTGTGCAAAATTATCTTTTTCCTTACTACATTCGATGGTAGGGAGGATGAGTCTAGGATGAGCTCAGTTTTTTGTGGCTTTTTTGGCTGTGTTTTGTAAAAGAGTGGCGAGATGCTGATCGGAAATATTGTTCAAGTATGCATATTGTCCTTCTTGCATCCTAGAAAAAATCTCAGGTAGCCAATGAGTTACATCTGTAGTATTCAGTTGCTCTCCCGAAATATGCAATTGATTTCAGTAGAATTTTTGTAATATTTCATGAGGCTTGAGACGATTTTGCGCAAGTGCTGTGCTGATCTCTCCATTTCTGTCTGATGCTGTTTTTTTTCAGGAGAACGGAGCTTGTTTACTTCTTCTTTTTGTATTTCATTTTTTTGATCGACTACAGCTTCGTAGTGATTGCCAAAAGTTTCTGCCATAACTCTTCATGGAAAATATAAAAGCTAACTCTAAGTGTACTGTTGCATAGATAAGTTTACACATTGTAGAGAGGATAAAGAAATGATG
>JAUMYK010000009.1:1756-40764 GCA_030528665.1 bacterium | reverse complement strand
TCATTTCTTTATCCTCTCTACAATGTGTAAACTTATCTATGCAACAGTACATTTTGAGGGTGATTTGTGATGTTTTTTATTCTTCGCACCAAATATCATTCCACCTTACTTGGGGATAGCGATATTTTTGACATGCTCCATCAATGTCAATTTCTAAATGAATAGAACTGAGCTGATCAAAAAGATCTTCATTTTTGATACGCTTCATACCTACACCATATATGTTGATCCTTTTGAGCTGAGGAGGGAGTTGTGCTGCATCAAGTTCACTCAGCGGTAAGTTGGAAGCGGAAAAGCTTTTGAGTGATGTGAGTTGATAAAAATTGATGATGTCTATATACCGATCCCAAACTATATTTTTACCATCATTCAGGTTTGTTAATGAGAGTTCGGTAAGATTTGAGAAGGGTTTGAAAGTAAGCATATCGAGTGTTTTGATGCTGTGTTTTGGAATTTTGAGCGAGAGGCTTCTTATTTGCTCTACATCACTTTGTAAAAATCATCAATTTTTTAATACTAGCCCACGTGTAAGGAGTGCATTTTTAATAAAAGGATATTCGGAGAAGTCGATATTTGGGGAGCAAAATTGGTGATTGTGTATGGATATATTAGGATAATATAAGCTTAATCGTGTCCCTCGTATCATTAGGAAGAGTGTAGCTCATAATAATAGATGTTTAGTTTTCATTGTGCTTACTTTCATCGATAAAAAAAGAGGAAAGAAATCAGATTTTTTTTTCTTTTCCTCTTTGATGATGGAAGGATTATACATCAAGACCTTTTACGGATTTGGCGTTGGTCAGGATGAAGTGTTTTCTTGATTGGACATCTTCTCCCATCAGGATTCTGAAGAGTCTATCGGTTTCCTCCGCATCTTCTACAGTAATTTGTTTGAGTTGTCTGCTCGCTGGGTCCATCGTGGTTTCCCAGAGCTGTTCTGCATTCATTTCTCCTAGACCTTTATATCTCTGGATTTCTACATTTTCATCAGGATTGAAGCCATACATTTCTGGAGTGTGGTCTTCATTATACACATAGGTTTGCTTGCTGCCTTTGGAGAATTTATAGATCGGAGGGCAGGCAGCATAGACATGACCTCATTCTACCAGCGGTCTCATAAATCTAAAGAAGAAGGTCAAAAGCAGGGTTCTAATATGAGCACCATCCACATCGGCATCTGTCATGATGATAATTTTTTCGTATCTGAGTCCCTCAATATCAAAGCTATCTTTGATTCCACAACCAATTGCGGTAATGAGGGCTTTTACTTCGTTGTTTGCCATCATTTTTTGGATGACCGCTTGTTCGGTATTCAGAATTTTACCTCTGAGTGGGAGAATGGCTTGAAATTTACTATCACGACCAGATTTTGCACTTCCTCCCGCAGAATCTCCCTCTACAATGTACAGCTCAGTTCCGTGTCTTCCTCTCTTGCTACAGTCCGCGAGTTTCCCTGGGAGTACTCCACCAGCGAGGACATTTTTTCTGAGCACGGTTTCTTTTGCAAACTTAGCAGCAAGTCTGGCTCTCGCAGCAAGGTCAATTTTTGCAAAGATTTTATCAAATTCTTCTGGATTTTCTGCAAAGTAGTCTTTGAGATAGTTGTAAGTCAGTTCTTCAACGGCTCCACGAACATAGCTATTTCCAAGTCTTCCTTTGGTCTGTCCTTCAAATTGAGGTTCAGGGATTTTAACCGTAATAATCCCATAAAGTCCATCGGTTACATCTGAATACTGAAATTCTCAGATCTTTTTGTCTATTTTATCTCTTTCCTTTCCGATTTCATTCATGATTTTCAATAACGCAGACTTGAAGCCGAGAAGGTGTGTTCCTCCATCTTTGGTTGGGATATTGTTTACGAATGAAAGAGTATGATCGTTATTCGTGTTTACAAATTGAAAAGAAATTTCTGCTTGGCAATTTTTGGCTTCAGCTTTGAAGTAGTGAGCAGAGGAGAGGACTTGCTGGTTGCCGACCAGATTTTTGAGCCAAGTTTTGATTCCGCCTTGGTAGAGGAACCTTTGGGTGAGTCAGCTTTTTAAACTTTTGAAAGTAAAGCTCACACCTGGAGTCAGGTAAGCAGCCTGCTTCATTCTTGCGATCTCGGAGCTTTCATTGAATTCAAGGGTCTCAAAGATTGTTCCATCAGGCATAAAGGTTACGGAAGTTCCATTTTTATCGGTATCTCCTAGGATTTGCAGTTCCCCTTGTGGAACCCCTTTTTCAAATCTGATAAAGTGTATTTTCCCATTTTTGTGTACTGTCACTTCAAGCCAGGTAGAAAGTGCATTTACTACCGAAGCTCCCACACCATGAAGTCCTCCTGAAATTTTATAGGCTCCTTTGTCAAATTTTCCTCCAGCATGGAGTACGGTATAGACCGTTTCAAGTGCGGATTTTCCTGTCTTTGGGTGAATATCTACCGGGATTCCACGCCCGTTATCATGTACTGTTACTGAACCATCTTCATTGAGGATCGTGCATACATCTTTACAGTAGCCAGCAAGAGCTTCATCAACAGCATTATCTACGATTTCTTGGATCATATGGTGGAGACCTCTGGCATCAGTGCTTCCGATATACATTCCTGGTCTTTGTCTTACCGGTTCTAGTCCCTCCAGCACTCTAATCTGGGAGGCGTCGTATTCGTGGTTGTTTTCTAGCGTAGTCATTATGTTTTCTCGTGTAGTGTCTAAAAGAGCTATTTCGTGCTTAAGTGTAGCGATATGATGATAAAAAACAAGTCAAAATCTGATTTTTTATGCTTTGGATGCTCGTGATGGTAGGGATTTTGTATGTGGGCGGAGTTGCTTGCATTGTGAGGATATTCAAAAAAAAAGAAGCCAGATTTTTTTGACTTCTTTCGTTGAGATTTTTTTGAGTGTGAGGAAAATGCTTATTTTTTGCTTTTGAGGTAGCTTACTAACTGCCATATCGCAAGAGCTGCAAAGAGTATTCCTGCAATGAGGAAGGAGTATTCTCCAAGACTAAGTCTTTTGATTGCGATGACATAGCCGTTGAAATATGCCCAGATGGAGCCTGCGGCAAAGATTCCGAGAAAGATTGCTCCTCCGATGCTTGGTTGATCGTCTTCGTCGTTTTCTACTCGGTTGATTGGGGTGCCAGCTTTCTGGACTTTTGTTTGTTTTTCTTCGGTGTGATCAGTGTTTTTGGTCATCTTTTTTAGGGTAAAGGCTAAAAGCTTGTTTCTCGTATATATATATCAATTATAAATGCAAGGGAAAAGTGAGTTTTTTACAATTAACAAGTGATAATGTAGTGTAGAGTTAAGGGTGAAGAGTTAAGAGTTTGGAGTTTACCATATAAAGTTGTGGAAATCCTCATCCAGCATTTTAGCAAGCGGATAGGATTTTGGATCAAGTCTGGAATGATAGAACAAATCAACTCCAGTACTAGCAAGCTCCGTAGGATCACTATGAAGCAAGACTAAACTCTAGCGAACGATCCCGGAGCCCACGAAGTGGGAGGGAGTGAGCTTCCTTAGGGAGTCCGTAATAGACAGGTTTGCTGACTTGCATTACTGGAGAAAGCGTTTTTGCGGGATCCTGTCCCGCACTCCGATGCGGGATTTTGAGCGCAAAAAGTGAGTCGGGTGGTCTAAGGAGGGCGAAGCGCCTCCTTGAGCCATCAAGAGAGAGATTCCGGATCAAGTCCGGAATGACGAAGAATTCCCCCTAAGGCTTGGAAGATTGTAAAACTTGAACGATAGAAGTGAAAAAAAAGCAGAAGAGTGATATTCTCCTCTGCTATCTCTTACTCATCACTCCATATCATACTTCCTTCCCAAAAGGCATAAGGAGGGAGATAGTAGTGTATCTTTCTCTCGCTATTGAAAGCAAGAATTTTGTATTTTTTGCCTTGATATTTGAGGATCATATCATAGGCAGGTGGTCCAAAGAGATCATCATAGGTGGTGATTATTTTGATCAGATACCATTTTAAACCTCGAGTAAAGGGTCGCTTCCACCAAGGGATCAGTTTTCTTTCCTGTTTCCATTTTGTATAGGCTTTTGTGTTGAAGCTATCAACTTTTTCTTTCCAATACTTGATGAGTTGTTCTGTAGTGATGAGATCATCAAAGAAGACCGTGTTGTTTGTTAATGCATTCATATTCTTGATTTTATGTTTTCGTTTTATTTTATACTCAAAAACAGTCAAGAGTCAAGGAGAGATGTCTAAGGTTTGGTATATGGTAATATAATGCTTCTCCTTGGTACTTTTTGGGATTAGGAAAAATCCCCCTAGAGCGGGAGATTCTTTATTTGAGGAGGGAGTTGATGATTTGTGGTTCGATTTCATCATTGATATATCTCTCCACAGGTCTCGCACCAAATTGAGGATCATAGATTTTATCAATGATTTTTTCGACCTCTGCTTTGCTAAATTTTGGCAGTTGCACTTTATCATTGGTTTTCCAAGCAGCAAGGAAGCTTTTGATTTTTTGATTGAAGATGATGGTAAGGTCTTTTTTGTTGAGTGATCTAAAGATGACCTTGTGATCGATTCTATTGAGGAGTTCAGGAGTAAGGTAATTTTTCAGATCTTCGAGGACTCTAGATTTGATGTCTTCAAAGTTTTTCTCTTCAATATCTTGTTTACTCCCTGTATCAAATCAGATTGAAGCCTTTTTTTTGCTAAACTCCTCAGTTCCGATATTGGAAGTCATAATGATGATCGTATTTTTGAAATCTACTCGGCGACCTTTGCTATCTTTGAGTTGTCCTTCGTCAAGGATCTGGAGGAGGATATTGAGCACATCAGGAGCTGCTTTTTCGATCTCATCGAGGAGGAGGACAGCATAAGGTTTCCTTTTGACTGCTTCGGTCATCCCACCTCCCTCTTCGTATCCCACATATCCAGCAGGAGAACCGATGAGTTTAGAGACAGAAAATTTTTCCATAAACTCTGACATATCAAATCTGATCATCGCTCCTTCATCTCCAAAATAGGTTTTTGCAATAAGTTTTGCGAGATAGGTTTTCCCAACTCCCGAAGGTCCAAGGAAGAGGAAGGAACCGATTGGCTTATCTTTTCTGATGACTGAGAGTCTGCTTCTAATCAGTGTTTTTACGACATTATCTACGGCTTCGTTTTGTCCTGTGATCTGGTCTTTGAGTTCAGTATCGAGTCTTTTGAGTTTGGTAATTTCATCTTCATTGACAATATTGGTCGGAATACCAGTTTTGTCAGCGAGGACTTTTCCGATGTCTTCCGCAGTGATTACCGATCTGAGGTTCATCGGGATATTTTTGTTGGATCTGATTTTATTGAGTTCTTTTTTAAGCTCTTCTTCTTGAGATTTGAGTTCTGCAGCAGAAAAATAATCCTGATTTTCGATAGCGTTCTCGATCTGTTTCTGGATTTTTTCGATTTTTTTCTCTTGTTTTTTGTATGTTTCATCGTTATCTAACTTTTGTTGCATAGTGGATTTACGAGCAGAGGCTTCATCAATGATGTCGAGGGCTTTGTCTGGGAGTTGTTTATTGAGAATATATCTTTTACTGAGCGAAATTGCGGCATCAATAGCTTCCTCAGAGAGTGCGATTCCGTGGAAATCTTCATAAATCTGCTTGAGTCCTGTGATGATTTTTTTGGTAGTTTCGATAGATGGCTCTTCTACTACTACTTCTTGAAATCTTCTTTTGAGAGCAGCATCTTTTTCGATATATTTTTGATATTCATCAAAAGTTGTTGCTCCAATCAACTTTATTTTCCCTCTGGAGAGGAGTGGTTTGAGCATTTGTGCTGCGTCGTTTTGATCCTGTCCTCCAGCTCCGATAATGGTATGGAGTTCATCGATAAAGAGGATGATATTATTGGTAGGATCGGTTGCTTCTTCCAGGATCGATTTCATTCTGGATTCAAATTCTCCTCTGTATTTTGTTCCAGCAACGAGAGTCCCCATATCAAGCAGGAAAACTTTTTTTCCAATCAGTTTTTCTGGCACTTTTCCCATATTGATTCTCTGTACGAGTCCTTCTACGATGGCGGTTTTTCCAACTCCAGCTTCACCGATAAGGAGTGGGTTATTTTTACTCTTTCTCAAAAGGGTATAGATGACTTGATCGATCTCTTTTTCTCTTCCGATAATTGGATCGAGGTAGCCATCTTTTGCCTCTTTGGTAAGGTCAGTACCAAAGTATTCGATAGTCAGCTTTTTTTCTTCTTTTTTCTTGGGTTTTTGTTCTGAGGTGTCCACTGAAATGTTTTCTCCTTCAGGTTTTTCCATAATTTCGCTCTCCATAGCATTGACGAGTTCAGTAAAATCTTTGTAAGGTAAGTTTTGAATTTTCATCATTTCGATTTCTGAGAGATCTAAATCCAGGTTGCCAATCATCAGATCCAGCTCATCTACAAATCTCATAAAGCCCATTTTTTTGATCATAGGGAGTTGGGCGAGATTTTTGATATTGTCACGGATAGTCTGATAACTAGTGCTTTTGTTGCTAAGGAGTTTTTGAAATTTGGGTGAGAGGAGGTCGATCGACCAGTCCAGGAGCATCAGGATGTCTAGATCAGTATTTTCTTTCTTTTTGTAAGGGAGGATATGGCTCTGGAGTGGCTCGATGAAGTCATAGTGATCAGGCTGGAGATAGGTTTTATTATGACTGTGAAAGTATTCTCTCTCAATAGCGGCGATAGCTTTTAGCTCTTTTTGGAGTTTTTTGTCATTGAGTCCGAGCAGGAGACAAAAAGTATCATAATAGACCTCACACTCTAGTGCATCAATAATCCCCAAGAGGAGGTCTTCTGCGGTCGTGAGCGGATGGTCAAGTGCCTTAGCGATCGTGCAGGCACGGTGGGTCGCTACGACAGTGATTTCTTCCAAATGTCTAAATGGTGTTTTCATAGTTTGCGTATTTGTGTTTCAATAAAAAAAGTTTGAAAAGTCTGATTAAAGATAGTGTTTTGAAAGGGGAATGCAAGAGAAAAGCACTTGCTTTCAGAGGTAAAATTCCTACATTTAAGGTCAGATTTTTTTATCTTTTTTTTGGGGATGTTGAGGAGCTATATGCAGGGCGAACCTGAGCAGTTAGTGACTATGCAGGTGCCTGCGTTTTTGGAGCATTTATTGGCAAAGATTGCCGAACATATCGCTAAAAATTGAAAAATTCTACTCGTGACTTTGACCAAAAAGTCTTCTGAGGAGGTTACTAATTTTTTGATTGCTCAAGGATTTAAGGCGTTTTATTTGCATAGTGAGGTAGCGACTATTGACCGTTGGGAGATTATTAAAAAATTAAGGACTGGCGAGATTGATATTATTGTGGGGGTCAATCTTTTGAGAGAGGGGATTGATTTGCCTGAGGTTACTTTGATTGGGGTCTTGGATGCAGATAAAGAAGGTTTTTTGAGGTCTAGCACTTCTTTGATTCAGATTATTGGGCGTGCTGCGAGAAATCCGTATAGTGAAGTGATTTTATATGCAGATCAGTTTACTGAGTCGATGACGAAGGCACTTTGGGAAACCTATCGTCGTCGTCGTATTCAGCAAGAGTTTAATCAGGAGCATGGTATTGTGCCACAAATTGCCTTATCCAATGTGAAACATCTTGAAACTGTAAAAACTGATTTAGAGCTTGAACAAGGATTTTCCTCGCTTACTAAATGAAAGGTCAAAAAACTTAAGAGAGCTACTAAAGCGGAAAAAGAAATTATTTTGAAAGATTTGAGAATACAGCTTGATGAGGCGATCAAGGCGTGGGAGTTTGAGAAAGCTGCTCTTATCCGTGATCAGATCAAGGATATTACGGGTGAGTAGCTTTGCATTTGTATGAAAGGTAAAAAAAAGCTGACTAAAGCGATCAAGTTCATAATAAAAAGAAAACCGCTCCAGTACCAGCAAGTTCCAAAAGAGTTAAGAGTTAAAAATTAGGAGTGAAGAGCGAGAGGCTATACATAATTCATACCTCTTAATTCTGCATTCTTAATTAGAAAGCTGGAGAAAGCGTTTTTGCGGGATATTGTCCCGTACTCCGATGCGGGGAACTTGATTCAGCATCTTAGCAAGCGGACAAGATTGCGGATCAAGTCCGGAATGACGAGGAGATGGACAAAAACTCCCCCTGTCCTACGGACATCCCTCTCATCGAGGGGGAACTTTCAGTATCCGATCCCATAAACTGAATCCTCCCTTAATGAGTATAAACTACGAGCTATATCTTCCCACAAGCTGAGTCCTCCCTCATTGAGGGAGGTGCTGAGTGAAGCGAGGCGGAGGGAGTTAGAGATTCCGGATCAAGTCCGGAATGACGGCTTCTTGTTATGCTGAACTTGATTCAGCATCTTAGTAAGTGGATAGGATTCCGGATCAAGTCCGGAATGACGGCTTTTTGTCCGGAATGACGAGACTAAGGAGAGATTCCAGATCAAGTCCATAATAACAAGGAAATTAAATAAAGAATAACAAGTGATAGAATAAACTTACCAATGATCAAAAAAATACAGAAAACGCTGACTCCCTCTGCCTTATTATTCTGGACACGAGCTTTTAGGTAATAAACATACTGGTTAGAGTTCTCAAGATCGCTACCGAAAAAATAATCACAAGTACTCCTTTGATGGCATTCATAATTGCGAGTTTTGCTTTGCTTGGATCACCTCAAAAGGTATTGGTTGCAAACTGGTATCCTGCATAGAGTACCATAATACCTCAGATGAGAAGACCGATTTGTGAGAGGAATTTAACGATATAGATAATATAGCTGATGATCAGGTTTCGGCTAAAGATACCTGTAGCAAATGCGGTGCCAATATCGCCTTTTTCTTCAATTTTTGTAGCAGTAGCACGGTATTTATCAAGGACAGTACCACTTTGACCGACTTTCCCAATCTCTTCTACATATTTTGCAGCTTGGTCTTTTTCTTCTTGCTTCATCTCAGGGATGATATGGAGGTCGTTTCTCGTATTGGAGCTTGCAAAATTCGAGTAGGGCAGGAGTATTGCGAGGAGGGCTATGAGGGAAATCAGTTTTTTACTTGTTTTCATATTTGAGCATAGGAGCTAAAAGAAGCGTTGGGAATTAGCTACATTGAGGGATGAGTTTGGTTACTTGTTTGGCAACACTTTGTAGTTGTCCCATCAGTTGATCAATTTTGAGTTGGAGGGAATTGATTCTATTGCCAAAGTAGATTTCACCGTAGTTTTTGAGGGTATTGGTAATAAGTTTATTGGACTTGTAGATGATGGTATTGTGTAAAAATTGGTTTTCTTCTTTGAGGAGTTTGGAGATAAGAGCTTCACATTTGGGTTGGAGGAGGGTCAAGAGGGGCTGGTCAGGATTACCTGGTATGAGTTTCATCCTCAGATAGATTGCTATTTGGCAGGTATTGAGGAATTTGGTTCTGAGGTTTCGTTGAGGAAAGGTATTGAGTTTTTCAATTTCCCCTGGGGTAGTAAGGAGCTGAAAGCCTTCTTGTTCACTAGGAGAGGCGAGGAGATATTCAGGTTGGACAGATCGATATGTATCGTAGTCTGCGAGAAAGGTGGTTGGAAGTTGACCTTCTGCATCGAGGATCAGTTTTTCTATTTTTTGTTTTCGCTCTTTGGCTTGTGGATCAAAAGGGAAGTTTGGATAGCTGGTATCATAGTTTCGCCTTCTCATAAGTACATCAATCAAATGATCAAAGAGGAACGGGGATTGAGGGTAATTGGATCTGCCGTTTCGCAGTGCAGTGTCTTGTTCACAGCTGGGAGTATCTCCAAGTCCACTACTACAGCAATGAGCTTGGAGATTAAGCAATGCCCTTTGGATTAGTGCCTCAGGAACCACCTTTTTCTGGAGGAGCGGGTCTTTTTGATAGAGGAGGGGGAAATAGCTGTTTGCATAGTTTTGCATTGAGGTATTGGTAAGGATTGAGCAATCGCTCGCAAAGCTATATTGCCCAACAAAGAGCGAGAGTCCGATGATGAAGAGACACAGGAGTGTTTTCATAGCTGATGAAGAGGTAAACGCTAAAAGTATAGCTGATTTTTTGTTTTTTGCAAGAAATGGAGGAGTTTTTGTTTTAGAGGGCTTTGGTTTTGAGGGTAATGGTAAGTACTTCATCTCAGAAGCGGTGTTCTTTGATATGGTACTGGATAGCTTTTTGCTTGCTATCAAAGTGGTAGGTCGCTTCTATATTGGCTTTGCTTGAGAGTTCGCCCGTTGGGCTGATATAGAGGAGCGGTTTTTTATTGATCATCAGTGCATAGCCTTGATCAAATTGTCCAAAGCTTTGCCCCTTGAGTGGGATAAGTTCTCCTTTTTTAACTTCAAGTCCAAGGATTTTTTCCGGACTTAGGGTAACATCAAAGAGCATTTTGTTTCCTTGCATAAGTTTGATGATAGGATGGTGTTTTTCAAAGCTCACACTGAGATGAAGCTGATTGGTATAGGCTTTTTCGATCAGGATTTCACCATTTTCTGCATTTACTGTTCCGAGGAGTTTGCCGTCTTGGCTATACATTCCAATGAGGTCTCCATAGTCAAAGTAGGCACCTATAACTTTGGTTTGATCGGTAGTGACTGGAAAGTATTTAGTCTCTTTGCCTCAGGTGAGTGCGGTAATTTCTTTTGTGATTTCGTTTCTTGATCTCTCAAAGTGTACTTCTCCCTTGTCGATATCGGTTTCGATAGAGGAGTGAATGAGGATTGGATTCAGGATTCCTTCTTTTCGTCAGGTAAAGCGTTCGATGAGATCGATCTGGATACCTGGGGTTTTGATTGTGAGGGTAATGGTGTCCTGGATAGTATTTCACTCGCTATCGCGTGCTGTGATAGTATAGTGTTTTTCCGTCTTTTCTGTAAAGAAAAGGTTTGGAAGTCTGATCAGACCTTTGGCAGTGTCAAATTTTTGTTCAGCGAGGAGTTGATCCTCTTCGTAGATCGCTGCGTATTGCATTTGTACATTGTCTTCTCGCTCGATATGGAGATCATAGTAGCTGCCTACATATCCTTCGAGTTGGTTCCCCTCATCAGCAGGGCTGTTTTTCTTGGTTCTGAGGAGGGTAATGTGAGCTTGTGGTGGTGCAGTATCAGCAATAATTTGTCTTCCACCGAGAACTTGATTGGATCGAGGAGAGTTTGGAGTATAGGTCTCCTGTGCATAGCCGAGGCTTGCGATCTGCAGGTATTGCCAAGCTCTTGGGAGTTCTGAGATACCAAATCTGAGTTTTTCACTTGATGGATTGTAGTATTTGACAGTATAGAGGATTTGGGAATCAAGGAGCGACTGAATGCTATGCTCTTTTTCTTCGATATGGAGTGTTTTCCCAGTAAGGGAGCTTCATCTTGGGAGAATGAGGACATAATGGAGCTGATCAGTATCAAATTTTTCTTTCATACTATCGATACGGTCACTAATTTTGATGAGATAGCCGTGGTTCTGAGCAGTATTGTGATGTGTCCATCCAAAGCTCAAAGCATCAAAAGTCTGACCGATAAGTTCAAAGTTTTTGACTTCTGCGGTATGATCATAGAGTTTAAAGAGGTCTCCATTGCTTTTTTCATATTTTTTTGTTTTATTTTTGAGAGAAGGGGTAAGTTGATAGTAGTGTTTGTAATGGGAGCCTCCTGTAGGGATCGCATCATCAGCGTATTTGATATAGATATTGTATTCATCTCGTGCAATGAGATCAGCTTTTTTGTCATTATTGATATCTTGTTGGTAGTAGTGCTGGTATTTTTCATAGTTGTACTCTGAGTTGACAACATTGATGAGCGATTTTTGATCAGTAGATTTAACCAAGACTCCTTTGACAAAATCTGAATAATCTGCACTCTGGGTGGTGGTAGTATTTGGAGTAGTATTTGGGATTTGGGTAAGGAGTGGCTTGTGGCTAGATACTCCGCTTTTGGTAATCAATGGGGTAGAGCCTGCATAGCTTGAGCTTCTCATGGCGTAGTAGTGTTTGATATGTTGGCTCAGCGTGTTGAGGTAGTTTTTGGATTTGAGGTAGCTTGAGTTGCTCATATTGAGTCCTTTTGCTCCGTGTTGTTCAAGGGCGTTGAGGTAGCCATTGATTTGTTGAGATTGGAGCTGTACATATTCATCTATGATATGATTGTTTTTGAAGAGGTGTTCAGCTTGCGGATTTGGAGTAAGGAGTGAGGTGGTATAAGCAAGTTGAGGAGATTGTTCTTTGTTATTGTGGGTATCCAAGGTCAAGAGGAAGCGATCATAGTCTTTTTTCACAAGATTTGCAAGTTCAGATGCATTTGATTTATGTTGATTGAGGATGTTTTGTACTTGCTGATGGATATGTTGGTAGTCGCTATGATTTGCTTGGATTTGAGTATTTTGCTCAGTCAGTGCTAGAATTTGCTGAAATGGAGCTTTGTCGTGTGGAGTATGGAGTTGGTCGATGGCAGTTTGGAGTTGTTTGTTCAGATGAGCTTTGACTAAGTTAGCATCTTGTTTGTTGTTATCATTATTGATGGTTTCGTTGATATTGTCGGTTTGTTTATCAATCCAGTTTTGTGCTTGTTCTTCGAGGTTATTGACTCCACTTTGGGCTAGTTGCTCTAGGTGTGCATAGCCATCTTCTATATGATTGCTGATAATATTTCCTGTATCTTTGATGAGCTGTGTTCGGTTATTGATACCATCAGTAGTGGATTTGATAAAGGCATAAAAGCCATCAAAATTGTATTGCAGATTGAGGAAACTATCGATCTGATAATCTATACCTTGTAATGGAGTTTTTCGAAGTTTGTCTGTGAGATTGATTTCATCAACTCGAGGGACTTTATAGCTTCTTTGAGTCATTTGTTCGATTCTGGCTTTTACTGAGTTTTCTCCTACCAGTCAGATTCCAGACTTTATGATACATAAAATTTTTCCTAGGTCTTCTGCAATCTTGAGAATCGAGCTGAGTTTGTCTGGAAGGGCAGGAATTTTAGGTGCTGGTGGGAGGATTGGAAGTTGCATTTTGACATGTGGAAGGAAGGATGGGAGATCTGGGAGTGTAGGTGGTGCTGGAAGGATTGGAATATCTCCAATATCAAAATTGAAGTCCAAACTGAGTCCAAGATTTGGTGGGAGAGGGAGGTTTGGAAGTCTAGGGAGATGGATACTCTCTGGTACAAAAGTAAAGTGTGGCAAAACAATATCTAGTCCAAGATCAATATGAGAGAGGTCGATGAGGAGATTTGGAATTTTGATATTTGGGATTGGAAGGGGATCCAGTGGGATACCATCACAGAGAAAGCTCAGTTTACAAGCGTATTGATCATAGGTATCTTTGGTACAATTTGAGCATTTGCTTGTCCAATTGGTGGAGAAATCAATAATGACTTGGTAGCTTTTGATAACTGCTAAAATAGTCACAAAGACATCAATATATTGCGAGAATCTTTTGGCATTGATGTCCATCCAATAATTGAGATAGCCAAAGAAGCTATTGAGGACACCTGAGATTTCAGCGATATATCTGTCGGAGGCGTGTATCCAATCATATAGCTCAAGTGGGAATTGTTTGTATTGTTCGAGGACTTCAATGTTTTGGAAGATTTGGTCGTTGAGTTTGAAGAGTTTGTTGGTAAGGAGGGTAATTTTGTTCATAAGGTGTTCAGCGTTTTGGCATTCAGCTTGTTTGTTTTTAAATGCTTTTTGTCCCTCTGAAGTATCTGTGTTTTTGGAAAGTGGTGGAAGTTCTTTTGGACAGGAGAGGATAATGGATTGCACACGCTGACTTCGGCTATTGAGGGTATTTTTTTGAAGATCGGCTCGTCATCTGAGGTAGTTGCTGTAAGCTTCGATATCTTCGTGGTAGATTCGAGGGATTTTGATATTTACATTTTGGGTAGAGATATTGACGAGTTTGGTTTGATTGAAGAGTTCTTTGAGTTGTTCAAAAGGATTATCTCCACCTGCGAGATTCAGTTTTTTGATCCCCTCTTTGCTGAAGATTTCTTTGTTTTTGATAAGCTTTTTGACTTCTTTTGGTAGGTTTGCAGGAAGGAGAGATTTGTTTCCCGTTCAGCTGTCTGTAAATTTTTCTACTGCTTCTCAAATGCTTTGGGTATCTTGGAGGAGTTGACTAAAATCTGGGAGGTAAATATCGATACGCCAGCGGAGGAGATTATTTTTGATATACTCAACTTGCTTGATCAAAAAGCCCATCAAGATTTTTTGGATTCCTTTTTGATTGCCTCCGAGGATTTTGTTTTTGAGGTCTTTGACTCCTTCGATTCTTTCCCCCTGGATAAAGAGACCTATAGCATCGCTTGTCATCTCTATACTTGGGCTTTGGTCAATGATGATACTTCCTCCAAGGAAAGTATTTGAAAGCTGATTTGGGCTGTCAGAAGGAGAAGTAGTTCCAGCACTGATCAGGAATGGAGAATTACTTGGATCTCCAGTACAGGTATTGCTTTTTCCATAACTATCTACCCAGCTTTGGTAGTGGTTCTCTGTGCTATGATCATCACTTGAGTCATCTCAGCCTCCTCATCAGCATTTTGGTGCGATGGAAGTAACAATACAATTTCCTCCCATATCTGCAAGAGGAGAAGGAAGATTTTTTCCTATTGCATGTGGTCATCAGCAGATTGCGATTCCTAGTTGTCCTGTGAGTGTAGGTGCGGCATAGATTCTGATCATAGATGGATACGTTCCTCCAGAGACTCGGAGAAAGCTATCTCCAGGTCCAGATTGTCATCGTGGAATCGGAATAGGTCCAAAAGGGGTATGAAGGGTGCCAGGAAAATGGAAGACTGGAAGTCCCCTTCCTAAGGTTCTAGTAAGAGGTTCGAGTGGGATACATCCCATAATATGGTAGTTCCCTGGTGCGAGGAAAGCTTGATTGAAAGGGATTGGTAAGCCTTGACAGTTGGCTTTACCTCCTCCAGCTCCAAATGAAAAGCCATTACACGCCATATCAGCAAATTGTTGAATTTTTTGTTCAATTTCGTCAAACCCTTTGATAAGTGATCAGAGTTTTAAGTTCATTGTGATAGGTTCCCCATTTTTGATCTGTTCCCAGATTGCGGCTCCGAGGTCTTCTGTCGGATAAGATTCTCCAATATCTGAGAGACCTGGGAGTTCTTCTACTGCTTTAGCATCTTGTGCTTTTTTGATTTGATCTTGAAGCTCTTTTTCTCTGGCTTTTTGAGCATCTGCAATAGCTTTTGCATAGGCATCAGCGAGTTCTTGGAGATTGATCGTTTTTGAGCTGTAGTTTCTTTTAGAAGAGGATTGATTATTGAAGAGGATTGCCTGTTGTTTGACACAGCCATCTACAGGTCTGAGTACGATATCTGGGAGTGTATCTTTGAGGTATCAGTCTTTTGGAACTGTTTTTGCGATATTTGGGAGATGTTCAAAATCTTTGATGTTGATGTCATCAATGGCTATGGTATAGCTGTTTCCTTGATCACTGTAGTTTACCTGGTAGCTTCGGATCAGTTTTTCTCCTTTTTTGAGATTGATATTGGAGAGGTAATAAGGATAGTTGTGTAAGCTCGGATTGATCTGAGCATGTCCCTGCTCAAATTTGAAGTGCTGAGGCTGGTGTTGATGATCAAAGGCAAGATTCCAAGGACCTTCAACGGTATCAAAAAACATTGCTCCATTGACAGTATCGTTTGCCTGGAGGGTAACGGTGATTTTGACTGCTTCGTTGTTGAGGAGGGTGCCTTGATTGAGGTCAGTATAGGTTTTATATGCGATAAGCTTATCGTTATCTTGTGTAGAGAGGGATTTGATTGGGATAAAGGCTTGCTCTGATTTGGGGAGTTTATCATCAAAGAGATCAACATCTTTGAAAGGGTTTTCTAAGTATTTTTCAAAGAGATTGATAGTTGTGAGTGTTGCCTCTGTGGTATCGAGGTGTTGACCTAGTTTTCAAAGTGCATCGGTATCAATATCAGAGGCTCCAGATTCTGCCTTGTTAAGTTGGTTTTTGATAGAGGCAGGAAGTGTATCCAGTACTGATGCGGTAGATTGTTTGCTTGCTTCTGCAGTGAGTTGTTCATCTGTTGGGAGTTTGAGTCCTGGTAGACGCACCAGACTTTGGTCTTTGACTGCTTTGTTATTGAGCTGAATCCCGATATTTTGGACAAGTTTAGTTTGTTTGTTTTGTCTGATATATCGCTGATTATCACAGTGGAATGGGTTGGTGCTTAGGTAGCTATGTTGATCTTTGTTTCCTTTTCCATAAAAGATTTTGATGTCACCCATTTTATCAAAGGTAACAATATCCAGGGTATTATCTTGATCCATATCTTGGATAAAAAGCTGATTGACTCCAGAGAGGAGCTGTGGTGTCTCAGAAATTTTTCCCTGAGCTACATTGGTATTGAGACAGGCGATTCTTCCATCAACATCAAATTTACCTCCATCATTGAGATAGGCTCTGAGCTGGTGTTTGGTATTTTTGATCAAGATGTCTTGGTAGTGATTGCCATCAATATCTCCGACAAATACTTCTTGGATTTGTTCTGCACTAAGGAGAAGGGTTTCCATATTTTTGAAATTTTTGTCTTGGTATTGTTTTTGAAGTTTGATAGTACCATCTGCGTAGATCACAAGGAGGTCTTTGAGACCATCATTATTGTAGTCGATGTCAATGACTTTTTGGATGCTACTCTTAGTATCGCTATAGATAACTTTTTCGATTCCTCAGTTGTAATCAGAATTTTCAATATTTTTATTTTTTTCAATTCTCTGGATAAGTGGGTCTCCGAGATTGATCAAAAATTCTGATCCAAAAGGAATAGTTGCTTCACCTACGGTTTTCCCTGCAGCAAAGGAACTAATGTTTTTGAAATCAGCTCTAAATCAGATATATTTTTCTCGTTGGTCACTGCTATGGATAGAATCATAGCCTTGATAATTTTCTTGGAGTGAGGAGCTATTGTGAAAAAGGGCTGTGGCTATTTTATTGGTACTTCCTTGATCAAATGCCCTATCAAAGCTATACTGAGGATGTAGAATTGATGCACTGCTTTGTGCATAGTTGATTTGTGGAAGGAGAGCTGAGGCGATAGCTTCTCCATTGAAGTGGAGTTCTCGGATAGGGAGTCCAAATTTACTTTCTCTACTGGATTTGAGGAGGAGTCCTTGATGTCGAGATCAGAGTTCTTTTTGGTTTTGGTCTCGGAGTTTGCCTTGTTGATAGCGATAAGATGGATTGAGATTATAGAGGATCAGGGTATTTTCTTTTTTGGTTAAGGCTTGAGAGAGGGCGATGTCGCTATTTGCAATTTGGATGTGTTGGATAGGGTCGAGGATTTTTATGGTTCCGATATTTGGGATTGTGATGTTGAGGAGTTTATTGCTAAGGTTAGCACTCAGTTCAAAATTTTCATTATTCAGAAATCTTCCCTGATTTCCTAGAAGAAGTGCAGTTTTTTTGATCTTTTTGAGGTCAATGCTTTGGGTGGTAATGGCAAGGGTTTTGCTTGATTTTGTGATGATATTTTCTCCAAAGGATTTTTTTTCTGAGAGGTAGCCCCATTGGTTTCCTCGGTCGCTACCAAAAAGATTGAGATACATGATATTGAGTCAGTTTTTTATAGCGTTTTCCAAAAATTGTTTTTGGACTTGGATATTGACGCTGGTTTCAAGTTTTTTGCTTTCAAGCTTGGCATTGAGTAAGAGGCTGGTATCCTCAGCTCATACGGTATATGAAAACTGAACTTCTCCATTTTTAGTATGCAGATGTTGTGTAGTAGTCTGTGAAGAGCTTGTGGTAGTTCGTTTAATCGTTGATGGGGTAAGGATTGGATTGTTTCGTAGGTCAGTGAGTTTGAGTTTCCCTTGGAGGGTAGCCCCTGCTGGAAGGATTGTTTTCTCTGGGAGGATGTCAAGAATTGCTGGTTCTCAAGCAGTTAGGTGTATTTTGATGGTTTCTGGTGGGAGTCCAGGGATGAGAATACTGATGAGTTCCTCTCCAGCTTGGGTGTTTGGTAGGAGGTAGAGCTGTGCTTTTCCTTCGTTGAAAATGACTGAAGAGGTGGATTGCAAGATCGGTGTTCAGTCTTTTTCATCTTGTTTGAGGAGGTAGCTTTTGACTTTTTGATTGGCGATATTGATGCTGGCTTTGGTCGTGATTGGGAGGAGTTGCTGTTGTGGGGTTTTGAGGGTGAGGTCGAGTTTGATGATTTTGTTTTCATTGATTTTATCGTTAGCATCTTTGTTTTTGATGAGGAGTGGGAGGGTATTGAGCTGATAGGTAATTTGTTTGCTTTTGTTGCCCTTATGATTGATTTCAAGGATTGCAGGAAAGATTTGGGCTTGATTTTTGGCAAGAATTTTTTCGTTTGGATCAGATTTTTTCCTGATAGTAAAATGTACGGCTCCTTTGCTGGTGCTGTCTGATTTGTAGAGGATAGGATCGTATTCAAAGTCTGAGATTTCAATCGTTTTTTGAGGGATACCTCCGATGATGAATCCTCATTTATCGGCACTCAAGAGATAGGGATCAAAGCTTCTTGATATTGGATTTTGATAGGAATCAAAGGCATTTACTTGCAAAGGAATGAATGCTCCAGCAGGGAAGTCTGCCTGTTCTCCGAGGTCGATTTTGAGTGTATTGATCGCGCCTGGTGTGACCACATAGGTAAAATTTTTGTTTCCACATTGGCTTTTTGATGCATCACAGAGTTTTGCATTAAGGATAAATAGTCCTGTAGTGGTTTTGCCAAGCCCAAATAGGATTTGTTGTGCTTGTTTGAGGTTGATAGTAGTAGTGATTGTAGAGGTACAGGTGTTTTGTTCTCCTCGTTTGATACAGTTTTGTCCTTGTGTGCTGAGTGTAAGCTGGAGTGTTTGTTTTTGGAGTAGAGGGTCACTCGTAGAAAAAGTTAAGAAGGCTGACTCTCAGAGAGGGATTCTATTTTTTGCAGTAGTGATCTCAATATTTTCTAGTACCGTTCCAGCGATTTTTTCTGGAGTATCGAGGGTTTTAACAGATTCCTCAGGAGTAGTTTGTTTTTTGAAAGCTTTGAGTATTTTGTCTCCGAGTACATGTTCTTTCAAATCTTTTACAATTTCATTGTTTCGGCTAATATCAAGCTTAAGTGGTTTTTTACCCACTTCTTTCAATCGGCATTGAAACCCTTCCAACCAAGGTGAACTTCGAGTTTTGATGTCCACCAAAAGGAGTGCTTCATTGTAACTAAATCAGCATTCTTTTTCTGTTTGTTGGTCAATGAGTATTGCTTGTTCTGTTCATCAGCTTGATGTAGAATTTTGGCGTAATGTGTTTGCTCAGGCAAAAATATTGGAGCTTGAAGCATTTTTTGTAGCGTTTGCTATATAATCGTTATCACTAGAATTTATAAAACCGACTTCGTATCCTTGACTGCTATATTTTGGTAGGATGAGAGGAGCAATAGTATTATTGTCTGTTAGTTTTTGATCATTTTGTTCGGTAAGATATTGACTGAGGATATAATCGATCTTTTTATTGATGTCAAAATGTTCTTGACTGAATTTGATGTCTTGTGCGATGTCATCACTGAGTGGTCTATGGGAGATTCCGATATTTTGGTAGTAGAGCAGTTCTGCGAGGGTATTGAGTACTGCTTCGCCTCCGATAGCTTGGAGGAATTCTTCGTAGGTAAAGAGCTGATATGGGCGGATTGTTTTTTCTAAAGTAGGAGTGGCTAGAGGATTGACTTGATAGAGGTAGTGATAGTGTGGAGAGTTAATGAGGTTATGTTTGATGGCGGCTTCGCGTTCTTGGCTGAGGAGGGTGTTGTATTCCCTTACCTTGTTTTCAAAGTAGGTTTTGAGTGCTTGTTTGAGTTCTTGTGGAGTTTTGAGTTTGAGGAGATTGTTGTGGTGATGAAAGGCTTCTACTTTGAAGAGGTTGGGATAGATGAGTTTGATCTCATTGTGATTAATTCCTTGGAAGCTGATATATCTTGGAGAGTCAATAGGTCTATCAGGGGTTAGGATGCTCATTCCTGGTATTGTGATTTGTGGGTTATTACTATCAGCATAAAAAAGTTTTTGAAAGCTTTGTTTGGATTCTTTCAGACTTTCCCTCATTTCAGCAAAAAGGGTTTTATCATTTCAAGATCAGCTACTGCTGTCATTATCATCTTGACAGCTCGTTTTGATTTCTTTTGCACCAATAAGTTTGTTATCATCGTTAATATTGAGATATTCCCCTAGGGTAGTATGATGTGCATTACAGGTTGTGAGTTCGTTAAAAGCGAGAAGGATATTATCCTTCATCTGAAGTATTCTTTGTTTTGCTTGTTGAGCTTCTTGGATATGTCGTTCTAGCTCCGTGATTTGTAAATGAAGTTTTGTTTGCTTTAGTTGTTGTTGCAATATTTTACGTTCATCATTGTGGGTATTTAATGTTAGATTTGCAATTTTTTGTTGAAGGGTGCTGATGGTAGCATTGAGTTGTTTGATACTTTCATCTCGATTATTATTTGGAGTAAAGGGACTTGTCAATTGATTTTGTAATTCAGTTTTTTTCTTTTCTAAAAGTGTGATTTTCTCGGAAATTGTGGTGATGATGTCTGTAGCATGGGTTATGAGTTCGAGGTATTGTTGATGAATCTGTTTTGCTGCTTGTTCTTGTTTGATAAGATAGGTATCTAAAGCTTCAAATTGTTGTAAAATCTGATTGAATCGTGGGGTATAGAGTCAGATTTTTGGATTTCTTTCAATTTGTTGATGGATAATACTATTGATAGTAGTGGATATAGGAATGGCTACCTGATAATCAACATTATCTACATATTTTCCTAATAGACTTTTGTGCTGAAGAAAAGTATTGAAAGTTTGTGTTTGAGTTGTATCTTTTCATAAGATGATATTGTATTCTCCAGTAGAGGAGGCTTCTTCTACTTTTTTGGTAAGGAGAGCCAATTCTGCTTTAAAGGTATTGAATGTTGTAATGAGTACAGGATCAGGAAAATTATTAGGAACTGCTAGATCTCCGCTCATTTGCGTGTAGTAGGTTCCAATTTCATTGTTGAGGGTATATTTTAGACCTTTATAGCCATTGATTTGAGTGGGAGTGGTGGCATCGTGTTTTATTAAGGTATCAACGAGTTTGTAGTGGTATCCTTCCTCTATATCAGTACGATAATGCTTAGGTTTTATTAGAGCAAAATTATATTTTCCTTCTTTTTTAAAGATTTTATTGCCTAAAGGGACTTTGGTATAGTCAACCTGTTCATAAGAGAGAGAATGGTCTGTTGGATCTTTGAGTACTCAATCTCTGTGCAGGATCTTTGTTGGAGAGTTATAGTATTTTAAGCCTAAGAAACTGAGTGCTTGTATTTCAGCTTGCCTGAGTGCTACACTTCCTGCAATATCAAAGATCGGTTTTCGTGCTGATTTTGGATCAAATCTTCATTTAAACTGATATATCCCATTTTGGAATGTATCCATATTGATATTGAGTGGGCTTCCTCCTCCTCGTACTCTATTTCCAAATTGTTCAAAATTTTCACAATCTGTCATTTCATCATAATTTGGCTGCTCTTCTCGTTTCCTACTGTTTTTGTTAAATTCTAGTTTTTTTGCATTTGGATCACATTTTCAAACACCTTTTCGCCTTACATCTAAACACGGTACCCATTTTCGTTTTAGTCAAAATCGTCTTTTTTTACACTCATATTCGATGTGAGCATGTGTTTTTTCTTTTTGATACAGTTCATATTCTGGCTGCGTGGCAAGCATATTAAATCCTCTGTTTGCGGAAGTTTGCGTTGAAAACGCATCATAGGAAGCACCAAAACTTTTTGTTTGGAGATTGGTAGTATCATATTGGGATTTTGCAGGATTGAGAGGGTCGTTGATAATGCTTGAGTAGGTTCAGAGCTTTTCTAGATTTCTATAGCTTCATCTATAAATAGATGCATCTTCAGCTTTATTGATAGAGTTAGCATCTTTTCCAAAATAGAAAAACCTGAAATGATTTCTTATTTTTGGGAAGTAATATCTTTTTCGAAGTATTCTCTTTCTTTCATCTTGTTCTTGTTTATAGAATGTTGGAATAACAGCCATCATAGCATATTTTTCTCCTTGAAGCTTTGCATCCACAAATGCCTCCAGTTTGTCATTGATGCTTTTGATAACACCATTTGCGGTTTTATTTCCCAAAATTAATTCATCCTTGAGTTGGAGTTTTTGGTAATGATTATCTGCATTGTTTGTCCATCTATCGGATGCTGCGATGTTTTGGTTGAGGGTATTTTGTAAAGGGAGACTGATTAGTGTGGTATAATTTTTGATGACTCCTTCAAGTTTTTGTTCAAGGAGTTTGGTAGGGGTTTTGCTAGGAGGGGTATTGTTTTGTGTTTGAATCGTAGTAGGGGATCAGACTTCTTTTAAATTTTCTGCAAATCCATTGAGGAGTGTTTGAATCTCTTGCTCGTTGTTACCTTTGAGTGTATTGAAAAGGAGGTCAGTATAGCGGTGATAGATCAGGTCTTCAGCGAAGGCAAGCTTGTTTTTGTAGAGTTTTTCGTTTTCCTCAAGCATATTGCTTTGTAGAGCGATGAAGTCATCATACCATATTTTTTTATCTACAAATTTTTCAGGATCACTGTTGTAGATTTTAAGTTTTGCAAAAAAATCTTTGTATTTTTGGGTATCAGCCTGGAAATTAATCACTCCGTGCCATATTTCTGCTTGACCATTCTCTTGGGCCTGGCTAAAGTATTGTGTGTCAGGGTTTCGCAAGTATTTTTGATCTAAGAAATCTACATAGGGATAAATAGAAGGAAAAAAGTAATCCTGATATTGTACAACCGGAAAAGGAATTTCTCCAACCAAAATAGTTCCAATCAGCTGTGAACTTTTGCTTTTTTCTCCATCAAAATAAAGGTTTTCAAGGAGTTTTACGATTTCTGGAGCAGTGTATTCTTTGGTATTGAGTTTGAGTACAAGGGCTTTGCTATTTTGATATTTTTGTTGGATGTAGTCTTTGGCATATCGTTTGAGTTCGTTTTCAATGTTATCATAAATTTTATCATCTACCAAGAGGGCGATGAGAGAATTAAGCGTATTTTTGGTATTTTCTGAGGCAAAAACCTGATTTCGATGGATATATCAGAGGGAAGTTAGCAACTGACTGCTTAGGTATATCGTCAGGATAATCAATGATAATCGTTTTTTGAACTGCATACACAATAATGAGAATCTAAATCCTGTATCAATATATACGATATTGGGAGGAAAAATAAAGTTGAAATCAGATTTTTTTCTTCTTTTTGATTGCTTTTTTTGATTTTTGTTGTTGGATCGTTGACAAATTTTAAAACTAATAAAAAATGCTTGTTTTTCTTTTGCTTTTTATTTGCTAAAAGATATATTTTCTTTATTTGTATTCTATTTTTTCATTATGCAGTTTTTTGGTAACCAAGAGAAAAGATCGTATATTCAGCGTTTTTTTCAGCATAATCAGGCAAGCAATAAGCCTTTATTTATTATGTTAATCGGTCCAGATGGAATAGGAAAGGCAAGTTTTGTGCTGGAATATATTAAACAGTTGTTGGGAAATTACTTTGAGAGTGATTTTTTATGGATGAGGGATATGAGTTTTGTATTGGGAAAACCTCATAGTCTACAGGTTGAAACTCCGAGTAGTCTCAAAACGATTCCCTATGAAACTGGGATCTATCAGAATAGGGGAGTGAGAGAATTGACCAGTTGGCTTCAACAATCCTCTTTGAGTGGGCAAAAAATCGTATTGATCGAAAATTTGGAAAGGATGACCTCAGCTGCAATGAATGCGTTTTTGAAAACTTGTGAAGAGCCATTGCCAAGGAGATGTCTTTTTGCTACAGTAAGCCGTGAATCTGAAGTTTTGCCTACCTTGCTTTCTAGAGCATTGTTAGTTCGTTTTGATCTTCTTTCTGAGGAGGAAATGCGTGCTTATCTCAATGCTTCTTATCCTGAAATTTGAGGAGACAGATTTTGACTTTTATTAAAGATGTCCTTATGAAGCCCAGGAAAGGCGAATTTCCTTTATCAACAACTTCTTGATCATCCAGAGACTGAGCAGATTTTACTCGATGCTTTTAAGCTCTTTGAGCAGGGGAGTAAGGCAAGTGCTTATGAGCAATTTCTAGCTTTAAAAAAGATTTCTGAATTACAGCTTTTGGAGCTTTTTGTGGATGCATTGCTCTATTCTTATTCTGAAACACAGGATCAGGAAGCATTAGCGAGATGGATGGAATATAAAAAGTTTGCTGGTGTCGCTATTTCTCAGGAAAATTTACTTTGGAATGCTGTTTTATCTGTGTAATGATTGTCTAGTTATGTCGACATATTTGGGACAGAATTTTTTGAAAGATAGTGGAGTCAGAAGCTATATCGCTAACGCTATTGCAAAGTATTATAAGGCATTGGGAGCGGAGTGTTTGATTGAGATTGGACCATGAAAGTGAGCAATTACTAAAAAAATTTATACACTCTCTCCTCATTTTTTTGTCGTTGAAAAGGATACTTTGATGTTGCCTTATTTGGCTGAGCTGGGATTAGAGGAGAATCAGATTGTTTTGTCTGATATTTTGGAAGCGGATTTGAGTCAAAAGATAGCATCTTTCTGAACTCGTGCTGATTGTAGTTTTGTGGTTGGAAATTTACCTTATTATATTACTTCTCCGATTTTTAGGAAGCTGTTTGTGAAAGGGGAGCCAGATTTTTTAGGAGGAATTTTTATGATTCAGGAGGAAGTAGGCTTGAAAATTATGTCTTCTGCTCAAAAAAAATCTTATTTATGGTGGCTGGTGAATTGGGGCTATGAGGTAAGGTATTTGAAGATGGTACCACCAAAGGCTTTTTCTCCAGCTCCAAAGGTAAAGAGTTGCTTAGTTTTATTTTTAAAAAAGGACTGTCCTGAGGCAGTTGATCTAGAAGATTTGATCAGTTTTTTAGAACTTTTTGCACCTTATAGTAGAAAAACTTTGGGGAGAATTGCTAAACTTCAGCACAAACATCGCTGAAATCAGCTTTTTATACTTCCTGAGCATCTGCAGAGCAAGAGATTGGAGGAGTTGGAGTGGACAGATATTGCTATGATTCTGCAAAAATAATTTGCATAATTTCTTGGAGTTCCTTTTGTTGAGAAATATAGTTTGGGTCGCGTAATCGGTCTGAGAAGTAGACATTGCAGAAATGAGCAATTTGTCCTAACCCTTTTTTTTCTACGCTGACATAAGTTTCAATAGCTCCTTCTTTGAGGATAAAGACATTTTCTTGATAAAGTTTTTCAATACCTTTGATGATGGCTTTGTATTTTTTAGGGCTAAAGGTAAGGATAGTTTTTACGAGTCTATTATAGTAATCTTGATATTTTTTGCTTTTATGACTTTCTTTAAAGGATTCATTAGCTAATTGATAAAATCTATTTAATTCTCCTTTTGAGAAAAAACCATAATCTACCGTATTGTCTCGATCTCCAATAAAATAATTTTGAATGTTAAATTTATTTAAAAATCTTCTTCGGGTATGGAGAGAGCCTTTCCCATTGATATTGATGATTTCATATTCTGTTATTTTTCACTTTCGTTCTGGGAGGGATTTTAGATAGTTGAGATAAAAACTAAAGAAGTAGGCATCAGTATCTCATTCTACTAAAATAATTTTATTGACAAAAAATATTTTTGATAGATTTTCAAATTTAAGCATATGAATGAGAGTTGCATCATCATAATCTACATTGATTTTTGGGGAGATGATCTTGGATTCTCCGAGATGGTTTCTATAGACTCTATAGACATTGGTGATGTTGCTTTCGTTGATAAAGAGGGATGAATTGGTAGAAATCAGCATTTGACTTTGAATATTTTCACTAATTTGCTCAAGTGTATGTGCGAGTTCTTTTTGGATTTGAGGGTGCAGATGGAGTTCGGGTTCATTGATGATCAAAAAGCCCTCTTTGAGATCGTTCCCATAGAGTCCAAAAATGATAGTGAGTAGCGAAAGTTCTCCACTACTTAATTCATCAAAATAGATCACTCTAGCTGTGGCATCTGTGAGATGAATATGGATCATTCCATTGATATAGTCGATGATCAGTGTCTTTCAGAGGAATTTCTGGATGATGTAGCTTAATGAAATGAAAAAATCAGATTTTTTGAGCGATTCTAGGGTGTTGGATCGGGTTTGTTTGTTGAGGAGCTGATCTTGAGAGAAATTTTCAAGAATACTTCGGAGTTTACCAATACAAGTGGTATATCCTATGAGACTGTTTCTACTATAATTGATGTCATTGATAAGCTCGTGTGGGTTGATAAAATTGCTGAAATTGATGCGATCTCTCTCGGTATTGAGGATAGCAAAAGTTTTTTTGAGAAAATATCGCTTTCTCTCTGTAGGTTTGCGTTCGAGTTCATTGAAGATGGTGATGATGATTTGGAGGAGTTTTTGATATTGAATACAGCGAAGAAGGAAGATTTGATATTCCTCTAGTTGACTTTCATCAATGATAAATTCCTGCTTTTTTTCATCAAAGGTACTTAAAAGCCTGAGTGTGGAGGATTTTTCAATAAGGGAGCTGAGTTTATACTCAGGGAAACTAATGTCGAGCTTACTGTATTTATTGATGATTTCATTGATTTTGGAGCTATATTTGCAGACAAATCCGATGTTTTCATAGTCATTGCTTCCAAGTTCGATCAAAATCTCAAAATGTGAGGGTTTATTTGGGGTATTGTAGTTGGTATGAAGTTTTTTAGTCAGATTTTTTTGTGCTTGTATCGCAGATCTGCTATGGATGTTTTCATCGTGAATAAAGGCTTTTGAATAGCTAAAATCTTTGATCAAAGTGGAAAAAAATTCTTCAATGATTGTCACACAGTTGGATTTTCCAGAGGCGTTGTTGCCGATAAAAATTCTCATCCCTTCATATCCTCAATTGGAAAAAAGGCTGACCGCTTCTATATCTTTGAAATTGTCCAGATAGGGAAAACTCAGGAGGTTAGAGATTTTGACTTCTTTGATATGCATAGGTGTAGTGGATAATAAAGCGCTTAGCATAAGGATAGTGAGATTGCTCTATTTTGCAATAAAAAAGGAGGAAAAGTCTGATTTTTCTTGTTCTTTTATCTTGACTTTCTTTGGAAAAAATATATATTTTGCTTGAAAATATAAAAAAACAAAACAAAATGCAAAAGAAAGAACAATTTATTACCTATTTTGATAGGCTGTGGAATCTTTATCAGAAGATGTGTTCTACAAAGCAAAGATCAGTTTATCTCGAGGAATTTCGTGATCTCCTGTCTCAGGTAGATCAGAAAATCACTTGGGGACAAATACTGGATGTGCGAAGTTATGATTTTGAGGAGCGAAGTCATCAGGCAACAAGTATGATTAGTGATAAGATTCTTGATACTATGAGTCGCAGACATTTACTTACTATCTTGGTGCGTTTAGATTGGTGTGATCAAGGATTTGCTCATATTCTTCTTATGGGGCTTTCGATTCCAGAGTGAAGACTGTATACTATCATGGGCGGGATATTCCCGTCCTTTTCTGTATTCGTGATAAAGGATCAGATTTTTTGATTTTTTCTTGATTTTTGATGAGGAGATGAGTATATTGAGAGTCGTAAAATTAAAACTTTATTCTTATGGTGTATAGTACAGGTAAACATTGCAAAAAAGCAAACAAAAACAAGGTATTTGTAAAAGCTTTTCCACACAAGTCTCACAAAGAGAGTGAGTACGGAGGAATTAGTCAACAAGTGATAGAGGATGAAAGCGTCTCTCTTCAACTTAAAAAAAGCTTTACAAAAGCAAGCTTGTCAACTCCTATAATCAAACCTTCTTCAGAGGATACGGTATGGGATGAAATTGCAAAAAGTCATATCACTTCTTCAGTTGATGAGTGGGATGATTGGAATGATATTGTTTGATGTTTGTACTCTCTTGGGATCATCCTAGGAGAGTTTTTTATAGTTGATTTTTATTGAGATTTTGTTATAGTGGTACTTGAAAAATCAAAATATTTCTATTATGTCAAAAAAAACAAAATCTCAAAACATTTCTTTATTAAAAAATACCCAGCTTGGTTCTACTTCCTATTTTCAGACACCAATTGTGGGGGATCATAGGATGGAATTGGCAATTGTTGTATCCAAAGCTTATTGTCATTATATGCATCGCAACAAGCATGATTATCAAGAATCTTGTATCAAGTATGCAACTCATCGCCAGCCAAATGGAGTGCTTCGTATGGTGGAGCTTACTTTAAAAGGCTTATTGCGTGATTTGAGTAGAGATAAGGTCAAACTTGGAGCCTTTTCATATCAGCATCGTGAGCAGTTGGCTAAAATGTTACAAGATAGTCATTTGGATCGTTCTTTGCGCTATTTGTTAGCATGGTGGATTTTGAATCTGCTCTTGCCAAATAATGAAAAGCGTGTATGTGATGAAGCGTTTTTAGTGTGGACTAGAAAAGTATCACATATTCCAGATCGTGAGATTTTATTCTCTGGCAAGGGGTAATGTTATTTGACGTCCTTATTTAGAAGGGCGTTTTTTTTTGATGTTTTTTATGCCATAATATCGCCGATTTTTTCGTGGAGAAAGGATTGGAGTTGAGGTAAACCTTCTAAATTAGGATAATGATCTAGTAGTCGATAAGCTCCTTTTTGTACTTTTTCTAAAAATGTTAAATCTGAAAGGACTTCTATTGGGATGTCGCTCATTCCAGATTGCATAGTTCCTAGGATTTCTCCTGATCCACGATTTTCTAGATCAAGTTGTGCGAGTTTAAATCCATCATTGGTTTCTTCCATCGCTTTGAGGCGTTCGTAGCTCTCGCCAGATTTTTTTATCGTTTCCAAAAAACAGTAGGATTGTAAGTCAGATCTTCAAATTCTTCCCCTGAGCTGATGGAGCTGTGCAAGTCAAAATCTTTCTGCGTTTTTGATGATCATGATGGTGGCTTCTGGGATATCGACTCCTACTTCAATGACAGTAGTTGAGACTAAGATCATGATTTTTCAAGTTTTAAAATCCTTCATGATCTGCTCCTTTTCTTTTGCTTTCATTTTTCCATGGAGGAGTCAGATTTTTGATGCTATTTCTCAAAATATTCCTTGCATCTCTTGAAAAGCTGTTTGTGCAGACTGCACTTCATCTAGGCTTTCTGAGTCTTCAATGAGGGGGGTTACGACAAAGACTTTTTCATTTTTTTTGATTTTATCGAGTATTCGTAATTTTAGTTGTGTGGTTTCTTGTGAGGTAATGATTTTTGTTTGAATTGGCAGTCTTCCTTTAGGAAGTTGATCGATAATACTGACATCAAATTCTCCAAAAAATGCGATCGCCATTGATCTTGGGATAGGGGTGGCACTCATCTGAAGAATATGTGGCGAACCAAATTGCTTGAAAAAAGCTCTTTGTTTGACTCAGAATTTATGTTGCTCATCAATGATGACATATTGGAGATCGTGAAAATCGATCCCTTCTTGAAGGAGGGCGTGAGTACCGATGATGATGTCGATTTTTCCTGAACGGAGATCAGTTTTTATTTTATCTTTTTGGCTTTTGCTCAGGGATCAGGTGATCAGTTCGACTCTGAGTCCAAGGGGAAGGAGGATTTTTGCGATGCTACGGTAGTGCTGAACTGCTAAAACTTCCAAGGGAGCAAGCAATACACTTTGTCCTCAGAAGAGTTGTTTGATATAATAAGCAGCAACCGTTGCTACGATGGTTTTTCAGCTTCCTACATCTCCTTGAAGGAGTCTGAGCATAGGTTTTCCTGCGTGAAAGTCATCAATAATCTGTTTTATTACCTTTTTTTGTGCGGTGGTAAGTTCAAAGGGGAGGAGTTTGAGTAGTGTTTTGAGGATTTCTCGTTGCTGGGTTTGGCTAATGGGTTTGATTTGTGATTGATAGTTGAGTTTATTCATCAGTGAGAAGAGCTGTACTCTTAGGAGTCTATCAAAAAAGACTCTATGAATCGCCTGATTTTTGAGCTGATGGGAAGCGGGGTAGTGGATATTTTTGATCGTATCTTGTACTGTGAGAAGATTGAAGGTACTGAGAAACTCTTCAGGAAGGTATTCGGTAAAAAAGTTTGGAATCTGATCGAGTTTTTCTCGGATTTTTTTGGCGAATCGACCTGGTTTGATGCCGTTCATCTCTGAATAGACAGGAAAAATTCTCCCTGAGTTGTAAAGTGTGGTCATCGCTCAACTATCGTTACTTGGTACGATATCAGGATGTGAAAAGATGATTTTTCCATATTTAAAATTAGGCTTTCCTACGATGATATACCGCTTGTTTTCTTCGATTTTACTTGCAAGGTATCAGGAGTTGAAAATTGAAATTGTGCCACGCGCTCCTAATTCATCTTCAAAGCTGATGTCATAGATCATTTTCCCACCCCTACGAAAGACTTTTTTGGTCAGAATTTTACCTTTTGTGGCTGTGGTGCCTTTTTCGTTGATATGGAGGTTATTGAGAGGTTGAATACTTGCTCTATCTTCATAGGTTCTGGGAAAGTAATTGAAAAATGATTTGATAGTCGTGATGCCGTTGGAGGCGAGAATATTGAGATATTGGGAAGTGGTCTTGAGGAAGGGTTTGAGTTCGGTCATAGTTATTTTTGACAAGAAGTGAATTGCTTGTATTATGCGAAAATTATTTTGAAAATCAATCGTAAATGAGGGGAAATTTCTCGTTTCAAAATTTCGCTTGAATAAGAGGAAATCCTGAAATGGATCAGATTTTTTTCTTTTTCTTGCATTTGAGGATGACTTTACTATAAAGAGTTTTAGATTTATTTTTTGGATACCAATGACAGAAAAACAAGCACCTCAAAATATTTTTGGATTTTTAAAGCCTTTTAAGTGGATTGCTTATGCCTTGCTTTTTATTTTGCTGATGAGTTTTGTATTGAGATTGCTCCAAAATAGCAATAAAATCTGATATTTTTCGGGGACAACAGGAGCGATTCAGATTGTAGAATCTCAAGAGGAAATTCCACTTAATAGTTGGGTAGAGGCTTATCAAAACTGAACTTTTTCCAAGATTGAGTTGAGTAATGACACGGATTTGGATGGCTATGTTTTTGTGAGTTCTGGACAGCAGGAAGTGCTTTTTGGGGATGCGGTTGAGACCCAAACCTATAAACTCCTCAAAACCAAAAAATCTGCATTTATGAGTGTTGCGGATTTGGGATTGTCTTTGACAGGAGATCATATTTTGCAGGTGCGTTATCCAACAGAGAGTATTTGGGCTAAGATTTTTGGGCAGATTGGTTATTTGTTGATTTTCTTGGTGTTTTTGGTGCTTGCGATGAGGTTTATAATGCCTAAATGAGGACCTGGTGGTATGCTATGAATTAAGGTAGGTAAAGAAAACAAAAAATCTGAATCCATAACAAGGTTTTCTGATATTGCAGGGATGGATGAGGTAAAAAATGAATTGATTGAGATTGTTGATTATCTTCAAGCTCCTGAGAAATATCAGAAAGTAGGTGCAAGACCCCCAAAGGGCATATTGCTTTATGGTGCTCCAGGTGGTGGAAAAACTTTATTGGCAAGGGCTGTTGCTGGGGAGGCTGGTGTTGCTTTTTTCTCTGCTTCAGGCTCTGAATTTATGGAGATGCTTGTAGGAATGGGAGCTGCTAAAGTGAGAAAGCTTTTTGCTCAAGCAAAAGCAGCTGGAAGGGCGATTATTTTTATTGATGAAATTGATGCTATTGGGAAAAAGAGAGGTGGAGGGTATTCCTGAGGACATCAGGAACAAGAACAAACCCTCAATCAAATCTTAACTGAAATGGATGGCTTTGATAAAAATGCTAATATTATTGTAATGGCAGCCACCAATAGACCTGATACCTTGGATCCTGCACTCTTGAGAGCGGGAAGGTTTGATAGAAAGGTTTTTGTGTCTGTGCCAACTTTTGAGGAAAGAATTCAGATTTTTGACTATTATCTGAGATTTAAGGAGATTGATGAACAGGTCAGTATTGAATCTTTGGCAAAAAGGACAAGTGGATTGGTTGGTGCGGATATTGAAAATGTCGTCAACGAAGCTTCACTCCAGATAGCAAAGGCAAATAGAGAGGTGCTTGAGGTTCAGGATTTTGAATATGCTTTGGAAAAGGTGATTATGTGACCTGAGAAAAGAGTCAAGTCGATGAAAGAAAAAGAGAAAAGGATTGTTGCGTATCACGAGCTAGGGCATGCAGTGACAGGACATTTGCTGGAAAATGCTGATCCGATCGAGAAAATTTCGATTGTTCGTAGAGGACAGGCGCTCGGAGTTACTTGGACCACCCCTGAAGAGGATAAAAATCTCTATTCCAAGGCGAAGTTTTTGGATGAATTGGTAGTTTTGCTCTGAGGAAGGGCTGCTGAGGAGCTTTTCTTTGGCAAGGATGAGATTACAACTGGTGCTTCCAATGATTTTGAGAGAGCTACTGCTATTGTCAAAAATATGATTGTAAAATATGGGATGGATGAGGAATTTTGACCGATCAATTATCTCAAAGATAGTGAAGAGACTGCATTTGTTCATCCGTATAGTGAAAAATTGGCAGAGCTTTTGGATGCAAAGATTAAGCACTATCTGTTCGAAGCCTATGAAAAATCCAAAAAAATTCTGAATGAAAATAGAGCATTGATCGAGAAAATGTGTGTAGTCTTGCTGGAGAAAGAATATCTTTCAAATGAAGAATTTACGCAAATGATGGAGGAAGGAAAGAAGATGGATCACGAGTAGTGGTCTCTCTTTCTTCTTTCTTGTAAAAAACTATGTTTATTTGACTATAGGAGTTGATGGAGAATATCTATGTTTTGGACTATTTTATGAGCAAGAACTTGAAGATTTTAGCTTGTCCTGATGAGATCAAAGCAAGTCTCAAGCATTGAGATAGGATTGTCTATGCTTTTGAAGAAAAGGGAACAATGAAGACCTCGATTGGGACAGTTTTAGGATTTGATATTGAGGTGGATAAGACTGCCGATTTTGAGAGGTGTTTTACTCCCGAAGAGCATTTGGAGTTTTTGCATCAGCAGGATTTTGCACTCAAGGTTTTCCCCTTATTCAAGAAAAAATTTAAGTCTCAATTTGCATGATCAAAACCTATTACTGCGAGGTATAATCCACTTATGGATCAGATTTATTTCTATTTTTATTCTGAGGAGAGGTATGTTTTTGGTGATTTTGTTAGAGAGCTTAAAAATGAATTAGGAAAAAATATTTTTTTGTTTCAGGTAGGAGCCAGAGATATGATGAGGTTGGATCCTCATAGTAAGGATTATATCGTAGGTTCGGATTGTGGAATGCTTACTGCTTGTCAGAGTTTGGCACCGTTGCCAAGTGTGGAGGTGGAGAGTATAGTATTGCAGGGAGTAGATGGCAGAGATATGGAAAGGCTCAAGTGAAGATGTGGAAAACTCAAATGTAGTCTTGTCTATGAGCTGGAAATTTACAAGAAAGAAGCTAAGGATTTTCCCCAGAGAGGAACTCGTATTCCTTGTCCTGGTTCCAATGAAGAGGGGATTGTAAGCTCTTACAATATTATTACAAGGGAAGTGGTATTAAAAACGCAGGAAGGAACAGTTTTGAGAGTGCCGATTTCAGCTTTGAAAAGACAAGAGACACAAGAAGTTGCTCAAGCGTAGGAGAGTGTTTTATTTAGATTTTGTGAAGTGTAATGACAAAAGAGTTGGTATATGTTTGGATTGGTTTGACTATAGCGATGGTCGTCATTCCCTTGGGATTTGTATTGTATTGGGGAACGCAGAAAGTGCTTGCTTATTTGCGTGAACATTCTCATAGGCGTAAAGAACATAAAGAACTTGAGGAAATTAAAGGTACCCTTGAGGAGCAGCAGGACGAATTTATCACAGCAAATGAATATGGTAGTTTTGTGGCACCAGAAAAGGAGGAAAAATTTGATTTTGAGATTGATGAAGCAACACAAAGCGAGACTGAGGAACTTGAGCCTGTGGCTCTTACTCCAGAATCTTCAGAAAAAGCCAAAAAAAGGCTAGATACGCTGCTTTTGGAAGCTAATCATCTCAAAAATAGTGGGAAATTTGAAGAATACGAGAGAAAATTGATTGAGGGACTGGCGATTGATGGCGAGGCGATCGATGTTTTAAAGCCGCTTTCAGAACTTTATTTTACTCTTGGGAACTACAAAAAGGCACTTTCTTTGCTCAAAAAGGTATCTGAGAAAGACCCTAGTGATCATAAGGCAATTTGGCAAATTGGTGAGATTTATTTTATGGCTGGATACAATCAGACTGCTGAGCTACTTATTGAAAAGGCTATCAACCTTAAAAATGATAATCCCAAATATTATCTTACTATGGTAGAGATTTATTATAATACTGATAGACATCCAGAAGCGCTTGCCTATATGGAGAAGATTATCAAGCTCAGACCTACTAATCCGAAATACCTTTTGGCAACAGCTGAATTATATGAACAAATGGGGGATAAGGATAATGCAAAAAAGTATTATTTCAATGTATTGGAGTATGAGCAGAATAATGAGAAAGCTAAAGCCAAAATTAAAGCATTTACCAATGAGTTATAGTACTTTTTAGGTGTTGATTGTGAGTGATATGGTGTTTGGAGGAGCAGTGTTTTTGATTATTCTGATTGCTGTGGCGGTAGTAGGGCTTGGTAGCATTTCCTTTCGCAAAAAGAAATAACCTTTTCTTGCACGCTCAAGCTTTTGTTGATATTCGAGCAGGAGGCATCTCCTCTATTTTGTGAAAAAAATGTAAAAAAGTTAAAAGAAATCTGGCTTAAGAACTGTATTTTTTCTTGCATTTTGGTCAGATTTTTTTATTATCCTTTGTATTGGGATTTTTTTGAAAAATTCGATTCATAATCTAGATGCTCCATCAACTTGTCCGACTATCCTCGAGAACATGCAGGATGACAACTCAAGTTGAGGACAATGGTTTTCAATCAAACTCAGAAGGATTATGCAATGATGAAAATCCCCCCTTGCTCTCCTTAATAAAGGGCTATGCTCAAGAGATTTATTTTGTTTATTTTGATTCTGATGGAAAATATTCATTTACCTCCTCATAATATTGAAGCGGAAAAGGGAGTTATTAGCGGTGTTCTGCTTGATAGTGAAATCATTTGGGTGTATGATGGAGACAAGCTTGGATATAAAGATTTTTATCAAAAAGAACATAGTTTTATCTATGAAGCGATTCAGCAGCTTTGGGGTGCAAGAAAGACAATCGATGTAGTAACGCTTTCTGATCAGCTTTCTAAAAATGGAAATCTGGATTTTGTCGGTGGGGTTAACTATTTGTATGATCTCTCTACCTTTCTTTTTTCTACCCAGCCTTGTGCAGAATATAGTAAAATTGTGAAAGAAAAGTCGCTTTTGAGGCAGATTCTCAAGACCTGTCAGTGAATCTCTGGTGAGGTGTATGAACAGAAAGATACCCTTCAGATTTTTGATGCTATTGAAAAGAAGATTTTTGATCTTACTCAAAATCAAGTAGGGGAGGGGATGCTCTCTATCAAAGATATTTTGGAGAAAAGAGTTGAAGAAATCATTGAATATGCAGATAATCCTGAAAAATTTGAGTCACAAAAGGTGATGTCGGGATATTCAGGGATTGATGATATGCTGACTGGTTTTAAACCTGGAGAGCTGATTATTTTAGCGGCGAGACCTTCAATGGGTAAGACCGCATTCTCTCTCAATCTTTTGAGTAATGTTGCCTTACAACAGGCAAAATCGGTTGCTTTTTTCTCACTTGAGATGAGTGCAGATTCGATTGTGAATAGGATTTTGTCTGAAGTTGCACAGATTCCAATGTATAAATTAACAGGAAAGGAGCAGCTCACTGAGGAGGATTTTTCGAAAATGGGAGATGCTGTAGCCTCACTTGGGAATTCTAAAATTTTTATTGATGATAAGTGAGGTTTGACGATTCCAGAACTTAAATCTAGACTCAGAAGAAAAAAAATTGAACACTGACTGGATATCGTAATTATCGACTATCTCCAATTGATGCATGGAACTCATTCTGTGGGAAATAGGGTTCAGGAGATTTCTGAGATTTCTATGGGGCTCAAGGAGGTTGCTAAAGAATTACAGATTCCTATTATTGCCTTGTCTCAGCTCTCGCGTGCGGTAGAGCAAAGAGTAGACAAAAAGCCTCAGCTTTCAGATTTGAGAGAGTCAGGATCTATTGAGCAAGATGCAGATGCGGTATTGATGCTGCATAGAGAAGATTATTATGATCCAGATACGGATAAGAAGGGGGCGACTGATGTATGTATTAGAAAAAATAGAAATGGTGCTGTGGGAGAGGTCGAGCTCTACTTTCAAAAAGAGATTATGAAATTTATTGAGAAGGAGAAGACCGTGAGAGATGCGAGTTATTAGTAATTAATAAGGAATAATTAAGAAGGAACAATGTAATGTAGAGTTTTTGTTTAGCTCCCTTCGCTTTGCTCAGCACCTCCCTCAATGAGGGAGGACTTAGCTTTTGAGAAGGTGTAGTTTGCAGTTGAGTTTGATTGAACGAGGACTCAGTTGATGGGGATGTTTTAGTTGAAGTTCCCACTCAATGAGGGGGATGTCCGCAGGACAGGGGGAGTTTGTTAGTGCAAGATAAGCTCCCTCCGCTCTTCGCTTCGCTCAGCACCTCCCTCATTGAGGGAGGACTTAGCTTGTGGGATCGGACGCTAAAAGTTCCCCCTCGATGAGGGGGATGCCCGAAGGGCAGGGGGAGATTTTTTAAATGAAGAGTTCAAAATTAAGAGTGAAGAGGATCAATTAGTTTGTCATTCCGGACTTGATCCGGAATCTTGTCCGCAATCTGAGATCCTGAATCAAGTTCAGGATGACAAATCAAGTTCCCCGCAACTGCGTGCTGGGCAGGCAGGATGACAGGCTAGAGGGTTTAGCTTCTTGTCAGTAACAAAAAAAGACGGCTGGAAAGCCAAACCGTCTTTTGATTAAGGTTAGTTAATACTTTATTTTTTATAGACTGGGAAGATAATGAACTTCCCATCATTAGTCTTCAGATAGACTACCTTTTCCTTTCCGCTACTATCGCGGAATTGGCTAATAGTGGTAGGTATCTGTTGCTCTGGAGCATTAGTATCTTTTTTTGTGATACTTACTGTTGCTCCTTGCTTCCACTCTGCTTGGAGTGGTATTTTGATAAACTGATTTCTCCGCTCAGCTCCTGAGCTTGCCATATGCAGGCTTTTGGGGCTTTGATAGCGGTAGTTTGCTTCCAAAATCACTTGAGCATCTTGCCCAATCATTCCAAAGACTACAGGAGTTACCTTGACTTTCAATTCGATAGAGCGATTTTTATCTGCTTTATCAATAATTTTCAATGTAGTTACTCCAACAGCTTTAGTTTCGATTTTTAGTTTTTTACTTACTGAATCATAGTTGAGAACAGCTATATCTTGATTGCCTTCTACTCTGATGTCAGCGACATTGCTTAGTCCTACTTCTCCACTCATCCCGAGCATGAGGCTGATCTCAGATACTGAGAGTGCCATAGCTGGAGGCTGAGGCTTTGGAGGTTCTGGAGTAGGTTCATCTTTGCAACATGAGACTAGGCTGAGAGCGAAAATGATCGCTACGATCAGCATTTTTATTGTATTTTTCATTTGTTTTTTTTTAAAGGTTTTGTATGATAGTGGGCTTCCCCAAGATGAACTCGTCAACAGGGACTGCACTATCACTAACTAAGATTTTTAATTTATTCTACTACGATGTCATAGCTGACAAAGTAGGTTTGCCCTTCAGCTTCAAACTGAATCGTTACCGTAAATTTTCCTGTTTGTTTGAAACTGATGCTTAGCCCTTCCTGATCATTCTTTGTTACACTATAGTTATTAGACTCTAAGATTGTAGACGATGTAGAGTTGATAACGATAATTTTGAAAGAGTTTGGATTGGCATTGGGTATCATTTCTTCCCATATGAATGGTTCGTACTGTTGTCCTTTTTTGAAAGGTGCTGAGCCGAAGTTTTTCAAATGAGGAAGAAGGTTTTTTGGGTTAATTACTTCATTAAACCTTGCTTCAAGCGTTCTGTTAGCGGTAACATTGAAAGTATAGGTAGTTTGATTATGGACTAAATTTCCATTTTCAAACCAACCTAGAAAATCAAATCCTTGCTGAGCAACAGCGGTAACGGTAGCTGGTTGTCCTTGTTCAATTTCTTGAGTTTGAGGACTTGCACTACCACCGAGATTATCTTTTACTGAAGTAGTAATCGTAAACTTCGGTTTAGGCTGAGCTGCAAATCTTGCTTCAAGAGTTCTATTAGCAGAGACATTGAAAGTATAGGTAGCTTGATTATGGACTAAATTTCCGTTTTCAAACCATCCTACAAAATTGAACCCTTGCTGAGCAGTAGCGGTAACGGTAGCTGCTTGTCCTTGCTCAATTTCTTGAGCTTGAGGACTTGCACTACCACCGAGATTATCTTTTACTGAAGTAGTAATAGTAAATTTCGGTTTCGGTTGAGCTGCAAATCTTGCTTCAAGCGTTCTGTTAGCAGTAACATTGAAAGTATAGGCAGATTGATTATGAACTAAATTTCCATTTTCAAACCATCCTATAAAGTTGAACCCTTGCTGAGCAGTAGCGGTAACCGTAACTTGCGTGTTTGCATTGACTGTTTGAGTAGCAGGGTTAACTGTTCCCCAAGCGGTGTTGTTGCTTTCAGCGGTTACGGTAAATTGTTGTACGACTTCTTCAAATACAGCTTGTAGCTTCACATTTTTAGTAGCTGTAAAGCTGTAGCTAGGATTTGTAGAGACTACGCTATTGCTTGCCTTGTCAATCCAATGTTTGAATTTGTGAGGAGCGATAGTACTTGCTGTCACGGTAACTTGCGTGTTGGCATTGACTGTTTGAGAAGCAGGGTTAACTGTTCCCCAAGTGGTGTTGTTGCTTTCAGCAGTTACGGTAAATTTCTGTACAGCTTCTTCAAATACAGCTTGCAATGTAATGTTTTTTGTTACATTGAAAGAATAGTTTGCATTTGTAGAGACTACGCTATTGCTTGCCTTGTCAATCCAATGTTTGAATTTGTGA
>JAUMYK010000009.1:0-1656 GCA_030528665.1 bacterium | reverse complement strand
GGAGCGATAGTACTTGCTGTCACGGTAACTTGCGTGTTGGCATTGACTGTTTGAGTAGCAGGATTGACTGCTCCCCAAGCGGTGTTATTGCTTTCAGCGGTTACGGTGTACTTTTTCCCTTCGAGTAAGACTTGCATTGTCCCCACGACATTGCTTCCATCGCTAGCCGTAGCTGAGATGGTAACTGGAGTATCCTGATTAGGAGTGCCGATTACTCGTACTTTCCCTTGTTGATCGACAGTCACAAGTGCAGGATGGCTGGATTGCCAATTGAGCGTTGTATTGCTGGCATCCTGTGGGAGGATGGTCGCAGTAATTGTGCTTTCTTGTCCTTGTGCAAGGTGTAGCTGTGGAGGGTTGAGCTGGATGGAAGTCACTTTTTTATCAGTGATTCGTCCATCTCTGATAGTGATGATTTTTTGGCTGGTACTTCCAGGAGTTCCATTGGATAGGATATTGCTTGATCCATCATAAAAAGCGATTCGCAAGTTAAATTCTGAGATACCACTTCCGTGTTCTTCTTTACTTTTCAAAATAATGTTTTTAATTTGCATAGATGATATATTTGTATTATGACTATTGTGCAAATTTATAAAACTATTTTGATTTGGCAAACTAGAAGCCCAAAAGATTCCAGGAAATTTCCCACTAGGCACGCTAAGTACCTGATCCTCAGTGACATAGAGCGTTCCACTGCCTTGTCCTAAAGGATGAGTAGCATTGGCATCCACTACGATCAGGGTGCTGGGGGCATCCTGTGTAGAGCTGTTGGCAGCGTTTCCGAGTTGAAGGACTCCATAGTAATTCACATGACCAGAGATTCTTCTGACTTGGGTCACGCCTCCCACAACGGTCTCATAGCTACAGCCAAAGCCACCAGCGCCAGTAAATCTGAGGCGAGTTTTCCCGTTAGCTCCAGTAATGATACTAAAAGAGCCACGGATTTTTTCAAAATTGGTATAGTGTGATGGAAATTCTACCTCAAATACCATGCCATTTTTGACAAGGAGTCTATTGTAATTGACTCCGTTGCCATTTTGTGAGCTTCCAGAAAGGATATGCTCCTGTAAATCAGTCACTTGCACTACAGTCCCTTGACCGATAGTGGTCGTAGTACCGTTTTTTTCCTTGATGATCGATTGACCATCGAGGGTAATCGTGGTGGCATAGCTCGTTTGAGCATAGCCGAGTTGCATTGCGCTGACTGCCACAATCAGGGCAAGCATCAGCTGTTTAATTTTCTTTTTCATAATATATTCTATGTTTTTTTTATGTTTTTTTATAATGTTAAAGATCGTCTACATTTTTTACTATAGCTATTTTATTTTAAAAATCAAATCATTTTTTATCAAAATGTCAAGTATGATTGTTAGGGAGATGTGTGTGATTGTTATTGTGGAGTTGATCTCCTTGTCATTCCGGACTTGATCTTGCCTGTCATTCCGGACTTGATCCGGAATCTCTCCTTTGATTGTTAATATCCTGAATCAAGTTCAGGATGACGAACAGAGGGTAAATGTCTTGAAGCATTTCCCCGCAACTGTGTGCGGGACAAGCAGGATGACAAAAGTCTCGTCATTCCGGACTTGATCCGGAATCTATAGCTCTCTCCGCTCCCTTTTCAAAAAACTTCAAAAAAATTTGCAAAACGCTGAC
>JAUMYK010000048.1 GCA_030528665.1 bacterium | reverse complement strand
CTCCCAGCAAGGCAAGTCCGTAAACTTGTTTATTACGAATTACCTACGGAAGCTCACTCCCTCCCACTTCGTGGGCTCCGAGGTCGTTCGCTGGAGTTTAGCCTTGCTTTAGGATAAGCCTACGGAGCTTGCTGGTGCTGGGAGGGGGGATATGTGTTGCTATAGTTTGTGGGGTGTGGTAAAGTATTTTTATTGCTTGATATTAAAAAAAGATATTTCACGGAAGGCAAGAAAAAGCTTTTAAAAACTGATTTCTCATCTTGAATGTTGTAAAAATCAGGCTTCCTTTCGCTTTTCTCGACCAAAAATTGAGTAATAAGACGAGATACCAACAAGTAAGTTGTTGATTTTTTAAAAATCTCTTGATTTTGGTCAGGATTTTTGTATATATTCTTTCATTGTATTTTATTATTTAGTTTTCTTGGAAAAAACAATGCCAACTATCAATCAACTTGTAAAAAAAGGAAGGGTAAAAAAGACCTTTAAGTCAAAGGCACCAGTACTTCAGTTTGCAGTAAACAAATTGAAGGGAAATAAAAAAGTAGAACAACCTGCTCCATTTAAAAGAGGGGTATGTCTCAAGGTATCCGTGATGGGACCTAAAAAACCAAACTCAGCACAGAGAAAATTTGCAAAAGTAAGACTTTCAAATGGTGCAGAAGTGTTGGCGTATATTCCAGGAGAAGCGCACTCTCTCCAAGAGCATAGTGTAGTATTGGTAAGAGGAGGAAGAGTAAAGGATTTGCCAGGTGTGAGATATCATATTGTGAGAGGAAAATACGATGCAAATGCTGTAGCAAATAGAAAGCAGAGTAGATCTCTCTACGGTGCAAAAAAACCTAAGGCTGGTAAATAATTTTAGTTTGTTTTTTGTTATTATCCAATGGCAGTGATTAAAAATAAGACTTTGGACACCTTCAATTATGAAGAAAAGTTTATCAACTTCATTATGAAGCATGGAAAGAAGAGTGTAGCAAAGAAAATCTATGAAGATACCCTGAAAGACATCAAAGCAAATGGGCATATGAATCCTACAGTTGTAGTAAGAACAGCTATTGAAAATGCTTCTCCTACGATTATGATTAAATCAAAGAGAATCGGAGGTGCGGTATATCAAGTACCAGTAGAGGTAAGGGCTGACAAAAGATTCTTCTTCTCTACAAAATGGATCTTGGATGCTGCAAGAGCAAAATCAGGAAAGCCAATGTACAAGAGACTTGCAGAAGAATTGCTTGCTGCATATTCAAATCAAGGAGCAGCAGTAAAGAAAAAGGAGGAAGCTCATAAGATGGCTGAGGCAAACAAAGCATTTGCATATATGGCAAAATATATTAACTAATCTTCTTTGTCTATAAAAAAGACAGAAGTCTGAATTTATTTTTTGATTGTTGATCAAATGTGAGATACTAATGGAAGAAAGATTAAACACTTTCTAAAAGCCTTGAATGCACATAGAAAAAAGACTGGATGTAAAAATGAAAAGGCTGTAGATGGATATATTGATGTGCTTAAAAAAGAAGCAAAAGAAGGAACTACTGCTTGGGTAAAAAATGCAAAAGTAAAAGCTACTGCAAAACTCAAGAAATACGGTATTCCTATGCGCAAGGTACAAGAAGTTCTAGAATCTAGAGGACTTCAAGCTTTATCTTCTAAACTATCATAGTCCCATGGCAAGACTCAAGACCAATGCTAAAAGAAAGCTCAATAAAGCACTCACAAGAGTAGAAAAAGTAGTGATTATGGATGTGAGAAGAATGCTTGAACAGCAAAGAAAATGGAAAGCAAAAGTGATGAATAGTAAAGCAAAATAGTTTTATTCTGGATAGTGAAAAAGTATTATGAACTACGAAAGACTTAAGTATATAGCTGATACTAATGGATACAATATCCTTCCTGTAAAGACAGGGATGCAAGTAGAACTTCACGAGAGAGTTGGAGAAGGATCTACAGAAAGAATTTGGAAGTTTAAGGGGCTTATTATTAAGGTAAGAAAGCCAGGAAGTGCTGATGGGTCGTTTACTATCAGAGGGCTTGCTGCTGGACAAACCATTGAAAAAGTGTACCCACTTTCATTCCCAAAGTTTGAAAAAGTACTCTTGCTTGATGAATACAAGGTAAGAAAAGCTAAATTGTACTACATCAGAGACAAAGTAGGAAAAGCAGCAAGAATGAAGAGTAAAATTGCTGCAGAGAGAAGAGAAGCAAATTTATTGCAGAAGTAATTATTTTAGATCTTGTTATAGCATAGTATGAAACTTACGGTTCAGGTTCGTGCAGAAACTGGGAAGAATGTGAAAAAAATCAGAAAAAACTGATTGGTACCAGCGGTAGTATACGGAAAAATGTTGGATACTCCAGTACTTCTCAAGTGTCTCAAAAACGATTTTATCAGAGTATATAGAACAAGTGGATATTCTACTCCTATCGAACTTACAGGAGAAATTGATCAATTGGTATTGCTTCATGCAATGCAGTTGGATCCAGTAACAGATGAGGTACTTTCTCTTGATTTCCTCGCAGTAGATAAAAACCAAAAAGTAACTGCAGGAGTACCTGTAGTCCTCGTAGGAGAATCTAAGGTAGAAAAACTCAATGAAGGAAAAATTCAACTTCTTAAAGATACGGTAGAAGTGGAGGCATTGCCTCAGGATCTTCCTGCTCATATCGAGGTAGATATTTCCAAGGTAGAGACCAGCAACGATGTAATCTTTGTAAAAGACCTCACAGTAGCAAATAATGTGAAAATCGTTGAAGATCCAGAACAACCAGTATTGACAGTAGTAGAGCTCTCTGATGAGGAGGAAACAGAAACTCCAGCAGAAGCAGCAAGTGCATAGTTTGCAAAATTTTATCTCAATTGTGTGATAGTATCATGGCTAGAATATGTTATTTTACAGGAAGAAAAACAAAATCTGGACAGACAAGGTCTCATTCTATGAGAGCAGGAAAGAGACAATTCAAGGTAAACCTGATCAATAAATGGATCAAACTTGAAGATGGAAGTCAGGTAAAGGTGAAAATTAATTCCAGATTGTACAAAAAATTTAAAGGTTTTATTTAATCTTTTAGATAAAAAAGACCTTGCAAATCAGCGGGAAAACACTATACTGATCTCCGTTGAAGAAAAAAGTTTCCTTAGTAGATATCTTTCTCTATGAGGGGTAGTAGCTCAGTCGGTAGAGCAACAGCCTTTTAAGCTGGTGGTCCTGGGTTCGATCCCCAGCTACCCCATAGGATGTATCTTGAGGAAGCTTTTTTCTATTTAATGTTTTTTAGCAAATAAGTGGGTAAACTCTAGGAGGCTTTTTATATTACAACGAAAAAATGCAGTGGGTAGTCTATATTTTAAAAGGGAAAAGATTTTATGTTGGGTATACTGGAGATTTGGAGAGAAGGTTAGAGGAGCATAAAAGATGACAAACCAAAACAACAAGAGAACTCTGAGAGTGGCTCCTAATAAAAGTGATTCCGTGTAGTAGTAAAACAGAAGCTATTAGTCTAGAAAGAAAAATCAAAAGAAGTGGTCATATAGAAAGATAGTTGTAGAGCAATCCCGCTTGAGCGGGAGTGGTCCTGGGTTCGATCCCCAGCTACCCCATAGGATGTATCTTGAGGAAGCTTTTTTTTGTTCATCTTCACTTGATTTTGAGGACTGCTTAGTTATAGTACAAGTACTTTACAGGCTAGCTTGAATGAGATGAAAATTCAGCATACCAACTTTTTCATTTGGAGTGCTGCTTGTCCAATGGCTATGATGCAGAGAGATGGGCGAGCTTTTGTTGCGGATAAAAAGTGATTTTCCCTGATAGAATGAGAGGCGGTAGGTCTCTTTTTTATTTTGTAGTAAAGACCGTGATGAACTATCCAAAGTATCAAATCAATTTTATGCCTGAGTCTTATTATGGTTACTGTAGTACTGCCTGTTTTATGGGAATACTCAATTACTTCCGATATACACAGTTTAATATGAAAGATACTCGAGATGTAATGAAGCTTGCCAAGATGGGGAGATATAAATATGGAACAGGTTTAGACGAATGTGAGATGGCATATGCACTCTCAAGGCTTGGTTTTAGAGTAACATATGCTTCATCAGGAACTTATGAGAACGAGCTTGCATATATTCAAGATCCAGTTGCCTATATTGCCCAAAAATATGAAAATCATGCTTGTAGTAAATATATTAAAGATGGGAAGCGGATAGATATGAATGGAAACAATACTTTTGAGCTCTATGATACCTATATTACCAAAAAAATTCTAGAAACAGAGGAAATTGAAAAACGCTATGAGGTGGATCTCGTAACCATGGTGCAACACTATCAAAATGAAGATACCCTCTTTATCTTGCCTCTCAATTTCTATGTTTTATATGATCAAGAGCCAGAAGAATGAATATCTGGATGACATGTCGTACTGTGTAAGGGCTATAAAGATGGACTGTTTGAAATCTATGATCCAGGACCCTTTAAAAAGCCTGACCTTATCCCTGAGGAGAGAGTAATGGCTGCAATGCAGTATTTATCTTTAGATTATGATTTTATTGTGGTGAGCAATAAAATCTGAAGAGAGTCATAATGAGTATTGTTATAATTTAACCATTTCCCACATCCTATTATGCAAAAAACCATCTTCCTTTGAAGTACCAATCCCTCAAAAATCTTAGATTATGAAGCCTTTATCAATATCTATAAGCTCTATACTCCTCAAGACCTAGATATTCAGATTGAGGTTGAGGAAAATACCTATTCTTTGTTAGAAAATTCACAACACAAAGCACTTGCACGAGCAAAAGCCTCAGGTTTTCCTACTTTGGCTGAGGATACCTGATTTTTTGTGCATGCGCTCGGTGGGAAGCCCTGAGTTTCGGTCAAAACTTGGGGAGGAGAACTCAAAGCGCCCCTCTCCGAGCAGGAGTTTCTCAATTTTATTATCCAAAAATTTCAAACTTTGGAGGACCGTTCTTGTTACTTTTTGACCGTGCTTTCGCTAGCCTTCCCTGATGGGACGGTGGTCTCTATTAGTCACAAGATAGGAGGTATAATAGATCCTTCCAAAGCAGATCAGGAGTTTGAATCAGGTTATCCGATGGGAGTGCTCTTTGTCGCTGAAGGGAACACTAAATCACGAGCACAACTGACACTTACTGAGAGGCGTCACGTGATGCTCCCCTTTGTGACCAAGATCAATCAACTC
>JAUMYK010000047.1 GCA_030528665.1 bacterium | reverse complement strand
CTTTGAGCGGGATCGGTATTTGCATTAGTGATTGTGATTGTCGGTGGGGTTGTGTCTTTTTGCACAGTGGTAGTTGTTTCCCCTTTGACAGCACTCCTATTTTCTTGTGAGGCGGTAATATCGATATTTCCCTCAGGAAGTGAAGAGACATCTCCACCTGCCAGACTAAAGATACCTCCTGCTTCACAGTTTACGGTCAAAGGAGTTAGGGTTCAAATTGTTATTGTTACTGGTTTTCCGATTTCACTACAGGTTCCTGTCACTGGATAGGTAGTCGCATTAGCAGCAGTGATGGAAGTCGGAGAGGTAATCGTAACTGTTGGTGGCGTGAGGTCAATATCATAATTGATCGTCAAGATACCTGAAAAATGCTTGTGAAGCTCTGGAGTCAATGGAGCTTGCCAATTTACTGTTACCGTTCCCTGTCCCTCTTTCTTTACCTTTATATATCCTCCATTTTGATCTGGAGTTCCTGAAGCATCGACATTGATAACATCAATTGTTTCAGTTATCGGCACAATAGAGCCATCTCTATTTTTTATTGGATTTGGTAGCACCTGAGTTAGGGTAGTCTTGGTAGCGACTTGATCAGGAAATGAGGACTTTGATGCCTCAGTAATCTGATGTAATGAAGCAAGTGAAGAAATATCATACAACTTATTACCACCTGCTCTGATCTCAGTTATATTGGTAAATTGTGCAACTTGTGGCAAGACATCCTCACTCAATTCATTATTGATAATTTCTAATCTCTTCAAGGTATTTTTTGAAGCAAGAGCTGACTCAAGTGTCGTGATGGCTCTATTATTATTGAGACGCAAATCTTCAAGTTGGTTGAGTGAAGCCAAAAAGCTGAGGTCTGAGAAGGTATTTGCTGGTAGGATCGCACTGATAAGAAGTGTTTTGAGGTTGGTCAATGCTCAGAGTTTTTGTATTTCTGTATTTGAAAGCGTATTGGCATTGAGATTGAGATAGGTTAATCCTGTTTTTGTTATCAAAGCATCAAGTGTAGTAAATTTATTTCCCTCAAGTGTTAAAGCACGAAGATTATTGAGAGGAGTCAAGAGTGGAGTCAAATCTGTGGCTCTATTTCTTGCAATATCCAAAGTTTCCAAAAGCGTAAGATGAGGAATTACCTCTTCTAGGAGATTTTGAGGAAGATTGTTTCTCGAAATAATCAAGGTTTTTAGGTTTTTTAGTGCCTGCAGTGGGCGAATATTGAGCGGAGTATCCGTAATATTTGGAGTATTATTCACTACATAGAGAGAGTTTACATTAGTAAAATACTGTATTCCCTCGAGATTGGTAATACCTTTGGTATTGAGAGATTGTGGTCAATACATCAGTGAAACCCTTTTAGCATCTTTTACGGTAATACTTTGATCTGGAGTTCTCGTTGAAACAGGAGAAACATTAGCAATAATCTGATTGAGTGCGGCTTTGAGATTCGCATCAGGGATATTGATGACATAGCTGTCTGGTGCCGTTGCTGGAGCCTGTGGATTGAGAGTAGAAGTATAGGCAAACACTGGATGCTGAACCAGTGTGCATACCACACAAACAACGGACAACAAGATCAGTTTTCGATGTTTTACATACATTTTTTTTAGGTACAAAGAAAAATAAAAGCATTTTACAATCAAGTTTCTATTCTTTTCCTTTTAAAAAACAAGAAAAAAAACGAAAAAATCACAGCTCAAAAAACTATGGCAATCTGATCCAAACGCAAGGCGGCACAAGTCGTATACATCCTACTAGTCTACTTCCTCTACAGGAAGCTCAATCTTGTGCGTAGGATAGAGTCCACACCGCTTTGTGATCCAAAAGACCACATAGCCTAACAGCGTAATCATCCAAACTAAAAGCCTAATCACCCCATAAAAGAGCAGATACATCGCAAAAATTGCTCCAATCTGAAAGAGTGGATTTTGATAGACTTTGCTGAGTTGTTTGATAATGATCGTGCAAACCTGCTGATTGATCGTTCTTTGGGTGTCGATGAGTCCTGTTCGGAGGTTGCCCTTGAGTTGAGTCCAGATTTTTCCAACTGTTTTTTGAAATTCTCCCTCTTCGGACAGTGACTCGGTGTACTCAGTAGGCTCTAGAGGGGACTGGCTCTGTTCGTGCAGGAGCTGACTCCCAAACTGGAGCGGACTTGTAGAAGTGCTGATGAGCTTTTGGCTCCAGGTTGTGATCTGCTCACATTGAAAAGGAAACTTGCTATTGAGTCCCAGTAAAGCAAATCCAAAAAGAATGGTCGTGAGCAACGTAAAAAGGTAACCTCCACTTGTAAAATACTGTAGCCATATAATCTTTCTCACATTGGCAAAATAACTCCTCAAAAACCTAATCAAAATCCCAATACTCAGCAATGAGAGTATAAAAGCAGTCAAGGTCTGCCAAGTCGCATCAGGAATCCAGGGTCAAATCCCTCCTCCCAGAAGTAGCAATCCTAGCCAAATCCAGCCTTGAGGGAGCTTTCTCATATCGATCGCCCAAAAGATCAAGCCCACAAAGAGCAGACAAAACAACAGTGCCGACAAGAGGATATTTTTTTGCCAAAAGAGCTGCATCACAAAGCTCGTATACAGTCCAGCACACAGGATACAAGTACCAAAAAACCTGATTTTTTTTCTCGAAAACATAGCTCCTAAAATCCAAACAAGCTAAAGAGCGAACGGTGATAGAGGATCATAATTCCTACACCGATAATCATTGATGGGAGAAAAGGTACGGCTTGATCTGCCATTTTGGGCGTCAAAAAGCTTGCTTTGCTCTGATAGTATCTGTTTTGGATAAGGTATCGGAGAATCCCCACCCCACCGCTAATCGTCAGGAAAAAGAGAAATACCAGTGCTTTGTCCAGAGCTACCATCTCCAAAGGTAAGCCTGCATAGAGGAGACATCCGAGGTAAGGAGCGATAATCACATCTCCAAATCAGATTCCTTCTTCTTTGAGCTGATACTTGATCTGGACAAGCCATTTTGCCCCCCAATACATCAGCATAAAAAAGCCAAAAAACACTACCCCACCCCACAAAATACTCAAGGGAAAGAGTTGCGTGATCAATGCAAACACCAACAATCCTCCTCCTACCAGTACCAGCGGAATATGCACCTCATATCGGAGTACATCATAGACAATCAAGAGCCACAAAATCCAACTACTTGCAGTCCAAAAAATGAGTGTCCCCAGCCCAAGCGCTGCGAGCTTTCGATACAGGAGTCCAAAAATTAGGGCTGATCAGAGTTCAAGAATAGGATAGAGTCGAGCAATCGGTTTGTGACAGTAGCGACACTTCCCTCCCTGCAACAAAAAACTCAGCAAAGGAACCAAATCCCAAGCAGAAAGGCGATGCTTGCAATGTGGGCAGGCAGACCTCCCTCGGAGAATTGAGCTTGCCTGTTGGAGTGTGGTACTCTCTCCCCATCTCGACAAAATCACAGAACCAAAAGAGCCAAAAATCAGCCCTAAAAGAACAGCAATACAGAGTCAAAAAATCATATGTCGTACAAAAAAGAGCTATAAATCTGACTCAGAGTATAGAGTTTTTCCCCTCCTTTGCAATCATAAATAGTCTTTTTTGTATTGAGGAGCGGTGGCTTCATACTTCATCTTTGGGGCTTGCTTCGCTCCCCTTTTAGGTTTCCGTACCTTTAGGCTGAAAATAGGAGATATGGGCTTTGCGTTCTTTATCTGCTTCGTTGTCTCTGGTGCGGTAGCGGAGGAGTTTTTTGGTAAGGAGATAGGCTCCTAGGACAAAGAGTCCAAGACCTAAAATTTGGAAAGCATAGTGCATACCAAGGATTGTGGTAAGGATTCCAAATCCAAGTGATCCTACAATTTCTCCAATCTTTCCTGTAAATTCTTGCATTCCTGCGATGAGTCCCTTATCCTTGCTCTTGGCATAGCCGAGAATCAGTGCCGCAGCAATCGGCTGAAAAATCGCTACCACCAAAGAGAGTCCAAAACTGATTGCTACAATCGTAGGAAAGCTATGCGCATTCCCTAGCAGGAAAAATAGCACCGATGCTGCCAAAATGAGCAAAGTAATCAGGATTTTTTTGTTGTATTTATCCCCGACATTTCCGATCAAGATATTAACTAGATAAGGCACTCTCATAACTGCAAAGAGGATTGCGATTTCAGAGAGAGAGAGGTTGTTGCCTATCGCGATCAGCGGAATAAACAGAAAGCTGACATAATTGATAAAATTGACCAGAGACTGCGAAGAGAGTGCGACATACATTGGCCAGCCATAGCTCTGGAGTGCTTGAAACATCCTCTTCCACGCTCACAGAGAAAACACCTCTCTAAAAAAGCTCAGCAAAATCCCTTTTTTACCGATCACTTTTTGGACTGTGATGAGGTCTTCGTTGACTTCGTAGTCGAGATTCAGGTTTTTTTCTTGTTTTTTACGATATTTGTGTCGGCTTTTTGAGAAATTACGATGAAGAAAATCTTGAATCTTGCCATCTTGCAGGATCGAAAGTAATGCAAAAATCACTACAAATAGGTACATATATGGCAGATCAAGATATTTGACCAGCACAGTACTAATCATCGCTCCGATCACATAGGCGAGATTGATACTAGAAAAATAGACCCCAAAAATCTGACTACGATTACGAGTTTGACTCTTTTTACCATAAAGGGTACGATAGGTTGTAAACATCGTAGAGCTCGCAACTCCATTGATAATAACCGCTAAAATAAGGAGTGTTGCTGAGTGTTCGATACCTGCCATAAAGTAAAAAAAACCAGAAAGAGCATAAAAAATTTTTCCACAGAGAAGGAGATATCTAGAGTTTCATTGATCATTGAGAATTCAAATTGGAATGACGATGAGGAGTTTGATGATTGGAAGCAGTGTTCCAATAAGAGTAAGTCCTATGCCTGTACCGATAATTTCTTTGATATAGATAGAAAAGAAGGTATCTCCTCCTAGCCCCCATCCCATCATAAAGAGAAATAGTGAGAGTGAGACCCATCTAATCGAAACTGGAATATGAATGAGTTGTTTAAGTTTTTGTGTCCAGCTGCAGTTTTTTGGCTGTGGCATCCGAGCATCCGTAAAAATAAAGCTTGGCTCTATTGTAGTGATTTTTTTGAGAAAAGCAAAAATCTGACTATAAAAAAACATTCTCAATTGATCTCTCTCTTTGTTTACTATGAAGTATTTGGAGTAAAGAGTTTCAAAAAGCTGGTCATTCCGGACTTGATCAAGCTCCCTCCGCCTCGCTTCGCTCATCACCTCCCTCA
>JAUMYK010000046.1 GCA_030528665.1 bacterium | reverse complement strand
TGTTAAACAAAAAAATATTAGTATTATGCAACAAATAGAACAAGTAAGGACTTTTGATTTCTCAGTCATTTTAAACGAATGGATTTGGGGAATTCGTGAACTCAAGGAAGGTAAAGTTACTCATCAACAATTTCGTGATGATATGAACCTTTCTTTCACTACGATGGCAGATGCTTATGAAGAGGGGAGGTTGAACCTGGATAATGTAAGCCATTGGCAGTATAATGCGATATTTCCTTTGTTTCAGTTCAATCTCTTAGAGTATTCGTGCAGAGAGAGACTCGCAAAAACAGTCGGGTTTGCTCTTCATCAAAAGTTTGCTCCTAGTAATGGAAAATAGGAGTGTATGAAAGGCATTCAGATTTTTGGATGCTTTTTCTTGACATTCAGCTTTTGATAGTTATAGTATGGGTATAAATAAAAAGTATTCATTATGAAAGTAAAAGAAATTTTAACTATGATTGAGGGCTGGGATAGCCTTTTAACGCAGATCCTTGTAGATGAGAATGCTTCTGTTGAGGGAGTTTTCCCTGAAGAGATGTGCGAATTTGAGGATGCTATTTTTTATCTCCATTCTCAGGAAGCAAAGTCTTTTATAGAACGCTTAAATAAGCAGGTAAGCGTATTATTATGCTACTGGGCGCAGATTGTGCATTCTCTAGAAGAGCTTCATTGGGATGTGATTGCTCGAGTGCTTGATTCTGGCTATTTATCCGAGAAATTATATCTGAGACTTGAAGACAAGTATCAGGAGGCTATTCGTATTTAATTAGTATTTTAAGGAGTTTTCTGTATGTTGAAGCTCCTTTTTTGTTAGTCAGATTTTTTATCTTTAAAAAAAACTCCCGCAGAGAAGGGGAGTTTGTGCATATCGTTTTAAGTTTGAGGGATTTACTTTTTAGGTGTTAGGAGAGGGATTGGATGAGGGTGTTATTTGCGAAATCGAGCCAAGCGCCATCATGAATCTGGATTATAAACTTTTTTTCTCCTAGTTCTTTGATGAGATAGTTTTCTGCTGGAGGAGTAAATTCGTTTTTGGTACTACATTCATAGATAGTCAGGGTAGGTTCGCTATTGATGAGTTCTTTATTTTTGTATTGTATCACATTGATAGCATAGGAGCAGCGAACTCCTGCTTGATCAAAGTCTTGATCTGTGCTTTTCGCTTCATAGGCGATATTCATCGATGGGAAGGTAATGCTGTATTGACCTCTAGACGAGGTGTAGGTAAGGTTTTTTTCTGTGCTGGTTGGAAATTGTTTGACATTAGGATTGTAATTGCTTGGCTGGGTAGTGGCGGTGGTTGGTGTAGTGGTGTCTGGAGTCGCTTCTGCTGGAGGAGTGGTGTCTGCTGGGCTTGGTGCAGTGGCTCCAGATTGGTTGTTTGCGTTTTCAGGAGTAGTTGGTGTTTCTTTGGTTGTGAGGTCGATGAATTTGAATTTGTTTGGCTGGGTAGGATCGAGGAGGGTTTGACAGCTAAAATCTTTTTCTCCGTTTCCTTCCATCGTTACCTCGATACCGTTTGCAGTTTTTTTGATGTGGTGGCTGGTAATTTTATTGAGACCATTGTCGATGCCAAGGCAGGTCTTGACTCCATAGAGGGTAACGAGACCTTTGATGTACTCTGGGCTAGCAATCGTGATCAGATTTTTGATTTTTTCTACTTCAGCATCATCAGCATTATTGATAAAGTAGCCCCATCGATTGTTGTTTTGGAAGTATCGGGTTTGTACCTCTCCAAGCTTGTAAAAGGTATCCGCATTGAGTGTGGTGTATTCTTTTGCAGAGGTGTCTTTGAAGGTTCTGGTGAGTTCTTTACAGTTAGTGTCTCACTTTTCGGTACAGGTAAAGTATTCGATTTTGGTAATTTTTTCATTTTCAAGGTTTTTGATTTCAATGCTGTTGTTGGCTCCAGCTTGTCCAACAAAAGCAAAATTTTCGAAGAAGTTTTGATCAAAGTATAGCCCTGCATTATGAATATAGATTCCAGGATTGCTCAAGGGTTCTTGTTCTTGGGTGGTAGCTGAGTGTGGGGTAAGTTCAGTTGTTTGGGTTCCTAGAGTTTCTACTTCTACAAGTGGGGTACCTTTATAGATAGATTCAATAGTTCCTATGATTTGAAACACGCCAGAGAGTTGGGCTGTGTAGTTATTGAGAGGTATTTTTTTACTTTTGAGGAAAAAGGTTTCTCCATCGGTGCTGGTCAGGGTATGGGTATAGGTAATCATATCACTTGTATCTTCTTTTAAGATTCCTTCTTTTTGGATCTCTGCTCAAATCAGATAGCTTTGACTATGTCCTGTCTCTTGTATACTCGTACTGCTGTCTGGTTGAAATGTATTTTGCTTAAGGTAGAGGTAGAATGCCCCACCTGCAATGATGATCAGGACTGAGAGGAGGATCCAAATTCCATTTCCTCCTTTTGACTGTGGTGTTCTGATGACTCCCCCTGAGAATCAGTTTTTTGTTTGTGTTTTATGAAAGAAATCTTGTTGTGGTTTTTTCATCTTGGTTTGGGGAAGAGGATAAAATAATCATACAGCTTGAGTGTAGTAAAAGAGGATAATTTTGCAAGGCTAGATCAAGAAAACAACTTGACAAAAAAGCTCCCTAGATGAGAGCTTAGTTGCTGATTATTGTTTTGATTAGTCTTTTTTATGATAGGTAAGGTAGAGGGTTTCGATGATGAATGGTACATTGAGGAAGAGGGTCAGTAATGCTGTGAGTACGATCATTGATCCAAATCCTTTGAACATATTGATTCCATATGCAAAGAGTAGGATACCTATCAAAAGGGTAGAAATCTGACCATCTCTGATCGCAGACCAACTTCTTTTTTCGGCAGTACTGATTGCAGATTTAAATGTTTTTCCTTCTTTAACTTCTTCGTTCATTCTTTCAAAGATCAGGATGTTTGCATCAATTGCCATACCAATAGAAAGAATAATCGCTGCAATTCCACTCAGAGAAAGTGCATAATCAATGAGTTTGATAATTGCTAATAAGATTGTAAAGTAGAAAAGCATTGTTAAGATTGTTACAAATGCCTTTCTCCATCCGTAGATAAAGAAGATATAGAGAATAATAGCAAGTACTCCTACAAGTGTAGCAATCAATGCTCCTCTAAAGGCATTTTCCCCAAGTGATGGACTTACCTTTTCTTCTTGTACAAGGAGCAGAGGAACTGGCATATTTCCAGAGTTGAGTTCTTTTGCGGTTTCAATAGCTTGTTCTCTAGAAAATCCTCCTGAGATTTGTGCTCTTCCATCACAGATCGGTTCTTGAATGGTTGCAATAGTTGCGGCCTTCCCTCAGATGAAGATTGCCATACTTCTACCAGTATTGTTTTTGGTGATTTCACAGAAGATTTCTCTTCCTTTATCATTAAAGTTGATGCTTACGCTTGGCTGCCCAAATTCAGTAGAGCTTGGTTCTGCAAGGGTAAAGTAGGCTCCATTGAGGATATTTCCATCGTTGCCTTGAGCAAGTTCCCATGAGCGTTGTTCGTTGACAAAGAGGTCTTCGATGAGATAGGTCTGATTTTCAATGTCTCTTTCTAGGACACGGAAGATGGTGTATCCTTTGAGTTCTCCGAGTTGATCGATACTTGCATAGACTCCATCGATGACTGGAGAGAGTTCTCCAAGTGGGAGGCTATTAACTACTCCACTATGGGTTTGATACAATGTTGGAAGTTGATCTAAGGTTCCAGAGAGGCTATTTACGATAATATCTTCAGCTCCTTGGTTTTGATAGCGAGGAATCATTTGATCTGGAGCTGTAAGTAGGCTTTCTCTGAGTGATTCAGCTTTTTGCTTTCTTTCTGCACGGATTGCTTCGGTAACTGGAGCATCGTTATGAAGTCTAAATTCGAGTTCTACGGTTTTCCCAATGATTTCTTTTGCCTGCTCAAGGTCTGCAACTCCACCAATTTCTACTACAATTTGCGTAGTATTGTTGCGTTCTTCTGCATAGGCTTTATAGTCGCTTACTCCTAGTGTTGAGATTCTTGCATCAATATTTTTGAAGATGACATTTTCAATAGTTTTTTTAACCTGAGCAAATTCAAGATCTGAATTATTATATAACTCTTCATATTTGCTATAGTCAATGGTGTAGACGAGCTTAGTCCCTCATGAAATATCAAGTCCTTTCCTGAAGTTGTGGATACCATCCGTGGTAAGTGTTCGCTCTCTACTGAGCGTGTCAGGATTAAATCTTCTTCCTACAAACAAGATAAATAGAAGACTCAGGAGGAAAATAATTCCTAGAGTGATTCTTTTTTTTGTCCACAGTCCGTTCATATTTTTTCCCATAAATGATAAAATAAAGATCGCAATCATATATATGCTTTTTGGAATCAAATACAAGGGATTTATTGACTTTTGCTTGCATTAGTACACAAAAAAAGTATTACCTAAGTGCTGCATTTTAGATTTTTGATGCAAAAATGACCAAGCTTCAGATGCTTTTTCTTTTGGTGAGTATCACGTTTTTGATTTTCAGTTTGCAGATTTATAAGAAAAAAAAGATCTGAATTCTGACTTTTTTGTTTTTTTTCTGTGGTGCTTTGACGGTGGGGATTTTATCCTTGCGTATGGAATGGCTGAATGCGATTGGGATTACTTTTTGACTTAATAGAGGAGCGGATTTGATTGTGTATCTTTCGATTATTATGCTCTTTTATTTGAGTTTGAATCTGTATAATCGTGCTGCGCATCTTTCTCGTCTCCAAACCCAGCTTATGAGAAGTGTAGCTCTTGAGAAAGCTAAGGGAAGTCTCGGTAATGCAAAAATTGTTTTTGTTATTCCTGCGTACAATGAGGATCAGTCTTCAATTGCTGTTTTGCAATCGGTATTGGATGCTGGTTGTGGGGTAGTAGCAGTTGATGATGGGAGTGATAATGGGATGTTTTCTAGCTGGGAGCAGGTTTTTTCTACTCAAGAAGGGATTGTTCTGCTTCAGCATGTTGTTAATAGTGGGCAAGGTGCTGCATTACAGACGGGATTTGAGTATCTTTTGCGTTATGGAGAGGGGATTGAATATGTAGTGACTTTTGATGCTGATGGGCAGCATGATCTGTGAGATTTGCCAGCTTTTTTGCAGGCTTTTGAGCAAGATAAGGAGCTAGAAGTAGTTTTGTGATCGAGGTTTTTGGGATCTGCAGTGAATATGCCATGGGCAAAGAAAATCGTTCTAAAAATCTGAATTCTTTTCACTTTCTTTTTTAGTGGATTATGGCTTACTGATACGCATAATGGCTATAGGGTGATTAAATTTTCTGCACTCAAAAAATTGAGGCTGACCTTCAATGGAATGGAGCATGCCTCGGAGATTTTGGAATTGATTCACCAGCAGAGGATTGTTTATCGTGAGGTAGCTAATACGATTAGGTATAGTGCCTATAGCATGGCGAGAGGGCAGAAGCTCTCTAATAGCGTAAGGATTGTGAGGAATTTGGTCTTTAGGAAGTTTTTTGGGAAGTAGGAAG